>NZ_JBDOQR010000025.1:0-61714 GCF_039839315.1 Phaeobacter sp. CAU 1743
ATGCGATCCTGAAGTTCTTTCGGGAGACCCTGCCCAACCAGTGGGAAACCTTCCGAAACCAAGTGTCAGATAGCTTCAGGGTCGTCACTCACGAAAAATTTCGGGTTTTGGCGTAAGCACGGTATAAGGGAAACCGGACCGGAGAATCTGCGTAGGCGACCCATGGAACTGACGGATAAGAAAATCACCATTGTGGGCGCTGGTATTGGCGGTCTTGCGGCGGCGGTCGCCCTGCGCCGCAAGGGTGCGCGGGTCACGGTTCTGGAGCAGGCCGAGGCGATTTCCGAAGTGGGCGCCGGGTTGCAGATCACCCCGAACGGTCTGGCGGTGCTGCAGGCGCTGGACCTGGCCGAGGATCTGGCCTGGACTGCCCCGCGGGCCCGCGCTGTGGTGCTGCGCAGCCATGCCAAAGGGGCTGAGGTTCTGCGCCTCGATCTGGAGCAATACGCGGCGGATCTGCGATACTATTTTGTGCATCGGTCGGATCTGATCGGCCTTTTGGCGGATGCCGCCCGGCAAGAGGGCGTGAAGGTACGCCTATTGCAAAAGGTCGAACGGGTCGAGCCGGGTCCGGAGCCGATGGTGCATCTGGCCAATGGGGCGGGCTGTGGCGGTGATCTGGTGATCGGCGCAGACGGGCTACATTCGCGGGTGCGCGCGGCGCTCAACGCCCCGCGGCAGCCGTTCTTCACCGGACAGGTCGCCTGGCGCGCCATCGTGCCGAACCATATCGGCCTGACGGCTGAGGCGCAGGTCTTCATGGGGCCGGGCCGCCATCTGGTGGCCTATCCGCTGCGGGACGGCTCCATCGTCAACCTTGTCGCCGCGCAGGAGCGGCGCGGCTGGGCCGAGGAAGGCTGGAACCTCAAGGACGACCCGGACAATCTGCGCCGCGCCTTTACCGGATTTGGCGGCGATGCAAAGGATCTCCTGGACGCGGTCGAGGATGTGGCGCTCTGGGGGCTGTTCCGGCACCCGGTGGCAGAGCATTGGTATGGCGACTCCATGGCGCTGTTGGGCGATGCCGCCCATCCGACGCTGCCCTTTATGGCGCAGGGGGCCAATCTGGCGCTTGAGGATGCCTGGACGCTCTGCGCCGCGCTGGAAGAGGCCCCTGACATGCAAACCGGGTTGGCGCTTTATCAGAACCGTCGCCGCGCCCGCGCGGAGAAAGTGGTGGCCGCCGCCACCGGCAATGCCTGGAAATATCACCTGCGCCCGCCGTTTAACTGGCCTGCGCATCAGGTGCTGAAACTGGCTGGACGGCTGGCGCCGCAGATGATGGTGGGACAGTTCGACTGGATCTACCGCCACGATGTGACTGCGCCGCAGCCGGGCTGATCCGGCTGGGCTGAGGCGCCGCGCCGCGGCCTCAGATGTCGAGTTCGACCCAGACGGGCACGTGATCCGACGGCTTTTCCCGCCCGCGCACATCCTTGTCGATCTGGCAATCCGTCAGCAGATCCGCCGCCTGCGGGGTCAGCAGGAAATGGTCGATGCGGATCCCGTCGTTGCGGTTCCAGGCGCCTGCCTGGTAATCCCAGAAGGAATAATAGCCCGGCCCCTGTTGACGGGCGCGGAAGGCCTCGGTAAAGCCGAGGTTGACGATCCGCTGGAAGGCGGCGCGGCTTTCGGGGCGGTGCAGGGCATCCTCGGCCCAGGCCTCGGGGCGTTTGGCATCCTCGGGCTGGGGGATGATGTTGTAATCCCCGGCCATCAGTGCGGGCATCTCATCGGCCAGAAGATCCTTGGCGCGATTGCGCAGCCGCTCCATCCACGCGAGTTTATAGGCGTATTTGCCGCCGGGCACCGGGCTGCCATCGTCGGTCAGCTCCACCGGGTTGCCGTTGGGCAGGTAAAGCCCACAGATGCGGATCGCCTGTTTGCCGACCACGGTGGCCTCGATCCAGCGCGCCTGCTCGTCACTGTCATCGCCGGGCAATCCGCGGCTGACATCTTCGAGCGGCAGTTTTGACAGGATCGCCACTCCGTTGAAGCTTTTCTGACCATGGGTTTCGACGTTGTAACCGCGTTCTTCGAAAATCTCGCGCGGGAAGGCCTCGTCGACCGATTTGATTTCCTGCAGCAGAACAACATCCGGCTGTGCTTCATCGAGCCAGTCGGGCAGGGCATTGGCGCGGGCTTTGATGCCGTTGATGTTGAACGTGGCGATTTTCATGTCGGATCTCCAGGCGCGCCCGGCGACCGCAGGGGTGCGGGCGGGGCATTTGGGGTTGCCGATCTATCGCCCAAACAGGGGGCCAGAGCAAGGGCTGGCCACGGAGGGGCGAATCACTTATGCGGGCTGGCGCTGACGGGTGAAAGGCTCGTTTTGCGACTTTGCATGTATCCACCTAGGGTTGTTGTTTTTGGTCTTGCAGGACTGCCTTTGTGGATAAGGATTAGTATAAGGTGTGTATGGTTTTAAATACCTGTAATTAAACGGTAATTTGGATTTGAAAGTTAAAGTGTCTGCCGCGGAAAAAGCAACCTGAAATTGCAGATTCCGGTTTGGGAATTGCCAGCTCCGTGCCAGCGTTTTGGTGGCGATAATGCCCAACACTCGGAGGTTTCCATGACTGCTTTGCTCAAGAAAAATGACGTTCAATCTGCCGCTACTTCATCCGCTGAGGCTGCCGCTGCCAGCCTGTTTGGCGGCGAAGCTGTCGAGATGTTTTCGTCCGGATCGGCGCCCTCTGCGGACCTGATGACAGGCGGCGGTGCGGAGATGTTCAGCTCCGGTTCCGCGCCGTGTGCCGCGGATAGTTTTGGCGGTGAGGCGGTTTCGCTGTTCAGCTCGGGCTCTGCACCGGTTGCGGATGGCAGCCAGTCCAGCGGCGCGCTGACCGGTCTTTTTTCCTCGGGCTCGGCGCCGCAGGCCCGGGCGCGCACCGATCAGGGGGATGTCACCGGCCTGTTTTCCTCGGGCAGCTGAGGCAGGTGCCCCTATAAAAACCGCACCATAAACAGGGGCGATGATCATGACCTGATCATCTAAAAGCGGGGGCACCGCCGATCCGATCCGGGGGTGCCCGCAATACTGATCCTTCTACTGCCCACCACCCACTGCACAGCGCACAAAAGGAGCTCGCCTCCATGGCACAGGTTCTTGCCTTTCCGACAGATCGTATCCGGCCCCCGGGGGGCAATGTGGCTGTGCTAAGCGATACCTTTGCGCGGCAACGGCGCAGCCGGGAGAATGTGTTCTGGCTGAAGGAAAACGCCGAGTTGCTGAATATTCTCGAATGCACGGGGGCAGAGGTGCCGGTCGTGGCACTTGCACCTTTCGAGGCGTTTTACGACACAGCAGAGCGGCGGTTGAGTTTCTTCCGGCAATACTACCGCTTCATCCTGTCCATCTGTCTTGACCTGGAGGATCTGGGAGTGGATGGCGGCAAGGGTGAAGAGATGGCTGCCTGGGTTGAGGGCAGCGATCTGGTGGGCGCCGAATTGTCCGACCTGCAACGGGCCGAGGCACGGCGGCTGCTGGCGCGCCGGGGGATCATGCTGGACTTGCCGGGGCTGGATCAGCGTCTGCATGATTTCATCGAAAACTCGCAGACCTTTGCGCTGCCGAACAAAAAGGCGGGATATGAGCTCACCCATATCGTGTTCTACCTGTCCGAATACGGTCGCAGGGATCCGGGGCTGAGCCAGGCAGCGCTGCGCAGTCTGGAGTACGCCGGGGTGGTGTCATTTCTCGATCAGGATGCGGATCTGCTTGCCGAGATCTGCATCGCGCTGCGCTATGCCGGGGGAGAGGTGTCTATGATCTGGGAGGACTGGCTGACCGCGCAAACCGATGGTTTCGCCGCAATACCGCAGGGCTTTACCGGCGGGGGCGATGACTATCACTGCTATTTTGTCTGCAACTGGCTACGCGCCCTGACTGGCGGGAAGGCCTTTGACCACCGTCTGCCGCAGGGCGCGACGCACCTGAAGGCGCCTGAGGGCGCCGGGGTTCTGCGCAGCCTGTCCATGGCTCTGTATGAGGCAGACGTGGCGCGCGGCGGGGACTGGGCGTTGGCACGGGACAGGCTGGCGTCAGGGTTGGATCCGGCGCAGCGAAACGTACTGGCGCAAGCCGAAAACAGCTGCGCCTGCTTCGGGCAGTTCTTCGAAGGCTTCCTGCGCAGCGGCCATGCGGGGCGGGCGTGATGGGATTGCCCTTTGCCCTGACCGGCGCGATGTTCGCTGTCCTTTATACCGGGTTCATCGCCTCGGCCGATGGCATTACCAAGCTGTTGGCGGGCGGCTATGCCCCGGCGCAGCTTTATGCTCTGTCCGGGGCGGTTGTGGCGGGGCTTTGCGCCGCGACCACCTTCATCCGCGGCGGCGCCCGGTCGCTACCGGACGGGCTGCGCACGGACTGCCGCTGGGCCATGGCGCTGCGGTCCGCGGCCACGGTGGCGGCGGCCTTGTGTTTCTTCTATGCCTTCCGTCTGCTGCCCTTTGCCGAGGTGTTCATCTTTATCGGGCTGATGCCGCTTCTGGCCGGGCTGATGTCGGCGCCGGTCCTGCGCGAGCCGGTGCGCCCCGGTGCCTGGCTGGCACTGGCGGCGGGTTTCGGTGGGGTGATCTGCGTCTTTCCGGGCGGTCTTTCCAGCCTGACCGCAGGCCACGCGGTGGCGCTGGGGGCCTCAGCGCTGGGGACGCTGTCAATCACCCTGTCACGCTATATCGGGCGGCATGAGCAGAACGTGCTGGCGCAGGTATTCTATCCCAATCTGGTGCTCAGCCTTGTCATGCTGCCGGTGCTGCCCTTTGTCTGGCTGCCGATGCCAATGGCGGATGTGGTCTGGGCGCTGAGCTATGCCGGGCTGTTGTTCGGGGCGCGCTGGCTGCTGGTGGCGGCGTTGCGGCGGTTGCCATCCTATGCGGTGACGCCGCTGATGAACCTGCAATTCGTCTGGATGGTGCTGATTGGCGCCCTTGGGTTTGGCGAGCTACCGGGGCAGGGCACCTGGATGGGCGCCGCAGTGATTGCTGCCTCGGGCATCTATCTGGTCTGGGATCAACTGGCCCCGCGGCAGGCTGTCTGGGGCAGGGCGGTGATCACTGCGCGGCAGCGGGTCCGCCATAGTGCAGCTGCCGCGATGCGCTCCGATCCGTAATTCGGTCGTTGCCTGCCGGTATGTCCGTCGATTAAAACCGGTCTGTTGCTCTCCGGGCGCTGACGTACGCCATCTGGCGCCCGGATGAGAAGACTTACATCGAGAAGGAGGTGCCGCAGCCGCAGCTGGAGGTGGCATTCGGGTTCTCGATGGTGAAACGCGCGCCGATCAGCTCTTCGGTGAAATCGATGACCGCGTTTTCCAGAAACGGCAGCGAAACCGCATCCACCACAACCTTTTCACCGCCGCCTTCGAGCACCAGATCCTCGGGCGTCGGGGTGTCGAGGCCGATCTCATACTGGAAACCGGAACAACCGCCCCCTTCGACGGCGACCCGCAAAGCCTGACCCTGACCGGCGGCGCCGATCTCGGCGAGGCGCGCAAAGGCGCGTTCTGTGACTTTTGGGGGCAATTGCATATATTTTCTCCCAAATATGTGGTGCCGCGTGCTAACCCATATATAGAAAGTCCTGGGCGGGCGACAAGATTTGCGAAGGATAAAGATCAGAAATGAATGCGCCTTTTGCGACGATGCCAAATCGGAGCCGTGGCCGGTTGGTCGCCGAGGAAGAAAGCTACTTCCGCTCTCCCTTTCAACGGGACCGTGACCGCATCATCCACGCCAGCGCCTTTCGCAGGCTCAAGCACAAGACGCAGGTCTTTGTCGAACACGAAGGTGACAACTACCGCACCCGGCTGACCCATTCGATCGAGGTCGGGCAGGTGGCGCGGACGATTGCCGGGGCGCTGGGGCTCAATCAGGAACTGACTGAGGCGGTCGCGCTGGCGCATGATCTGGGGCACACGCCCTTTGGCCATACGGGCGAGGATGCGCTGCATGCGCTGATGGCGCCCTATGGCGGTTTTGATCATAATGCACAGGCAATCCGCATCGTTACCAGCCTTGAACGCCACTATGCCAATTTCGACGGGCTGAACCTGACCTGGGAAACGCTGGAGGCCATCGCAAAGCATAATGGCCCGGTCACTGGCCCGCTGCCCTGGGCGCTGGCCGAATTCAACGACACCATGGATCTGGAGCTCAGCACCCACGCCAGCGCCGAAGCGCAGGTGGCGGCACTGGCCGATGATATCGCCTATAACAATCACGATTTGCACGACGGGTTGCGGGCAGAGTTGTTTAGCGATGTGGAAATCGCCGATCTGCCCATCGTCGGGTCGGCCTATAGCGAGGTGGACCTGCGCTATCCTGGGCTTGAGCTGAACCGGCGCCGACACGAGGCGCTGCGGCGGGTCTTTGGCGTGATGGTCGAGGATGTAATCGCGACCTCTCGCGGCCTGTTGCAGGAGGCCGGGGTGCAAAGCGTCGAAGATGTGCGCGCGCTGGGCGCGCCGGTAGTGGCCTTTTCCGACGGGTTGTGGAGGGATCTGAAGGAGATCCGTGCGTTCCTGTTCCAGCGCATGTACCGGGCGCCGAAGGTCATGAAGAAACGCGCCGAGGTGGCGCAGGTGGTCGAAGCGTTGTTTCCCTACTTTCTGGCCAACCCCTATCAGATGCCGGAGCGCTGGCACGCCGAGATCCGCGCTGCGGACAGCCAGACCGTTCTTGCGCGTCTGGTGTCGGATTACATTGCGGGCATGACGGACCGATTTGCGCTGCAGGAACATGAGCGGCTGATCCTGGGGAAACCTGCGGCCTAGCGCAGTGGACTGGCGCGCATGAGGGCCATTCGGGCGTTGCGGACCAGTTTGCGCTGCCCATTGGGGCATGACAGGCCTTGTGGCGGTCTCTGATGGTTGACCCCTGACGCAGGCGTGGGTATCCGCTAGATCAAACCAATAGGACGCCCGATATGAACCTCTTCAACGATATCCGCTCGCTTGTGATCGACAGCCTGAACGCGTTGACCGCCGACGGCACGCTGCCCGAGGGGCTTTCTTTCGACAACGTGGCGGTGGAGCCGCCCCGCGATCCGGCGCATGGGGATATGGCGACCAATGCAGCCATGGTGCTGGCGAAACCGGCCAAGAAAAAGCCGCGCGATATTGCCGAGGCACTGGCGGCACATCTGGCGCAGGATGATCGGATCACCTCTGCCGAAGTGGCCGGTCCGGGCTTTTTGAACCTGCGTCTTGCACCGTCCGTCTGGCAGGGTGTTCTGGGTTCCGTTCTGGCGGATGGCACGGCCTATGGGAAATCCGAGCTGGGGCAGGGCAAACGGGTCAACGTGGAATATGTCTCCGCCAACCCGACCGGCCCGCTGCATGTGGGGCACACGCGCGGCGCGGTCTTCGGCGACGCGCTGGCCTCGCTGCTGGCCTACGCGGGTTATGACGTCACCCGCGAATATTATATCAACGATGGCGGCGGTCAGGTCGATGTGCTCGCCCGTTCCGTCTACCTGCGCTATCTTGAGGCGCACGGCCAGGAGGTCGCATTCGAGGATGGAACCTATCCCGGCGATTACCTGATCGAGGTCGGCCAGGCGCTGAAGGATAAGGTAGGCGATGCCTATGTCGGCAAAGGCGAAGACGTCTGGCTGCAGGAAGTGCGCAATTTCGCTACCGACGCGATGATGGATCTGATCCGCGAGGATCTGAAGCTGCTCGGCATCGAAATGGATGTCTTCTTCTCCGAAAAATCGCTTTATGGCACCGGCAAGATCGAATCCGCGCTGGAAAGTCTTGATGCCAAGGGACTCATCTACCAAGGCGTGCTGGAGCCGCCGAAAGGCAAGAAGCCGGAAGACTGGGAGCCGCGTGAGCAGACCCTGTTCAAATCCACCGAACACGGCGATGACGTGGATCGTCCGGTGAAGAAATCTGATGGCGCCTGGACCTATTTCGCCCCCGATATCGCCTATCACTATGACAAGGTGGAGCGTGGCTTTGACGAGCTGATCGACATCTTTGGTGCCGATCACGGCGGCTATGTGAAGCGCATGAAGGCCGCTGTGTCGGCCCTGTCCGATGGTAAGGTGCCGCTGGATATCAAGCTGTGCCAATTGGTGAAGCTGTTCAAGGACGGTCAGGAATTCAAGATGTCCAAACGGGCAGGGACATTTGTTACCCTGCGCGACGTGGTCGAGGCCGTGGGTCCGGATGTGACCCGTTTCATGCTGCTTACCCGCAAGAACGATCAGGGCTTTGACTTTGATCTCGACAAGGCGCTGGAGCAGTCCAAAGACAACCCGGTCTTTTACGTGCAATACGCCAATGCGCGGATCTGCTCGACCTTGCGCAAGGCGGAAGAGGCGGGAATCGCTTCTGATGATGCGGCCCTAGCCGATGCGGATCTGTCGCTGCTGGCCGCTCCGGCGCAGCTGTCGGTGGCCCGCAAGCTGGCGGAATGGCCGCGCCTGGTGGAAATTGCTGCCCGCAGCAACGAGCCGCACCGCGTAGCCTTCTACCTCTACGATCTGGCTTCGGATCTGCACGGCCTGTACCATCTCGGCAAAAGCGACAAAAGTTTACGATTTGTTAACGAGAGCAGCCAATCGGCAACACATGCCAATTTGGCACTTGCACGGGCCGTTTCCATTGTCATTTCCGCTGGTCTTGGTATTCTTGGCGTGACCCCGGCGGAAGAGATGCGATAAAAATACGCACAGACCGCCGGAACGAGGCAGTTCAAGAGACCCGAAAATGCGGCGCAGGTGATGTGGCGCATGAAACGGGCAGTGAGGCGGATAATGGCGTATTTTACGCAGGCGGGCACGCGCCCGGCCTATGACCAGAGCGGAGTCGCAGGTGGCGATTCTGCCGGTGGTGTTCAGTATCAGCGACAGCAGCAGTTCGGTGCCTATGACCCGTCGGTCCAGCCGCAGGCACAGCAGAGTTTTGTTCCACCCCAAGCCACTGCAGCCCCTGCCGCGTCCTATGCACCGCAGGGTTTTGGTGGCTTTGATCCGGCGCAGGCCGATGGGACCGGCTATGAGGCGGATGCCTATATGGCCGATGATTACGGCTACGCCGAGGATGCTGCGCCTGCCGGGCGGGCAGGATTTGGCCGGATGGCCGGAATGCTCGGTGCGGTCGCTTCGCTGGCGCTGGTCGTCGGGATCGGCGTCTGGGGCTACAAGCTGGTGATGCGCGATGTCAGCGGCGTGCCTGTGGTGCGCGCGGTCGAAGGGCCGATGCGCGTGCAGCCGGAAAACCCCGGCGGCCGTCCGGCAGACCATCAGGGGCTGGCAGTGAACGCCGTGGCCGCAACCGGCACTGCCGAGGATCCAGCAGAGCGTCTGGTGCTGGCGCCGCAACCCATTGAGCTGACCGAGGACGACCGGCCGATGTCGGAACTGGCGCAGCAGGCCGAACAGAACCGCGCCGACCGCGAGGCGCCCGCAGTTTCGGATCAGTCTCTGGCCGCCTATCAAAGCGGTGACATCAACGCCCTAGTGGCTGAACTTACCGATGGGGTAACGCCTCTTGGTGCAGAGACATCGGATGCAGCGCCGGAGCAGGTTTCCAATGCCTCTGTCGCGGCCCCCGAGATCGTACAGCCGCAGCCCCTGAAACCGGTTGAAATCGCCGCTGTTTCCTCCGCGCCGCAACCTTCTGCCGCGCTGCTAAAAGCGCCGGGCGTCAAGGTTTCGCTGCGCCCGAACCTGCGGCCTGCGCGGTTCACCCCCGCAGCTGCCCCGGCCGCAACTCCCAGCTCTGCTGTCGCGATCGAGGTTTCTGCCGACAGCCTGCCCGCTGGTACGCGCCTGGCGCAGCTTGGCGCTTATGAAAGTGCTGAGGTCGCCCGCTCCGAATGGGACCGGATCTATGCGCAGTTCGACGACTACCTTGCCGACAAGAAACGGGTGATCCAGCGCGCCGAAAGCGGTGGCCGCACCTTCTACCGTCTGCGGGCCATGGGCTTTGACGGGCTGTCCGATGCCCGCCGGTTCTGCTCTGCACTGGTGGCAGGCAATGCCGACTGCATCCCCGTGACCACCCGATGACAGGATTTGGCGCGACCATTCTGGATGCAGAGGGGCTGCGCCTCACCCAGAATGAAAAGGCCCTGTTCCGCGATGCGGATCCTTTTGGCTTTATCCTGTTTGCCCGCAATATCAGCTCTGCAGATCAGGTCCGTGCCCTCTGCGGAGAGCTTCGCGACTCCGTGGGCCGCGATTGCCTGATCACCATCGATCAGGAAGGTGGCCGGGTGCAGCGCCTGCGCCCGCCACTGGGGCGCGACTGGCTGCCGCCGATGGAACACGCGGTTCAGGCTGGTGACGGCGCCGAACGGGCCATGTATCTGCGCTATCGCCTGATTGCGCATGAGTTGCACGCGCTTGGCATCGACAGCAACTGCGCCCCGATTGCAGATATCGCCTCTGCCGACACTCACCCGTTTCTGCGCAATCGCTGCTATGGCGAGGCTTTGCCGGATGTGACCGCACTGGCTCGCGCGGTGGCCGAGGCGCATCTTGATGGCGGCGTGGTGCCGGTTCTGAAACATATTCCCGGCCATGGCCGTGCGGTGGCGGACAGCCACCTGGACCTGCCGCATGTGGCTGCATCAGCCGCCGATCTGGAAGCAACGGATTTCGCGGCTTTCCGGGCGCTGAATGACCTGCCCATGGCAATGACCGCACATATCGTCTTTGACGCGCTTGATCCGCGCCCGGCGACCCTGTCGCCCCCGGTGATGGAGCGGATCCGCAAGCACATCGGTTTTGACGGGCTGATCATGACCGACGATATCTCGATGAAGGCCCTGCAGGGCGCACCGGCAGATATCGCCCGACAATCCCGGGCGGCGGGCTGCGATATCGTTCTGCTGTGCAATGCCGATCTTGCCGTGCGTACGCAGGTGGCAGAGGCTGCCGGAACCCTGGATGAGGTGGGGCAAAACCGCGCCCTGCGGGCCATCGCGGCGCGCAAAACCCCCGCTGCGCTTGACATAGAGGCTGCCGAGGCCGAACTTGCTGCCCTGATGGGCGGAAAGGTTTATGTCTGAAGAGTCACTTTTTCCGGAAGAAGTTCAGCCCTCGGTCGAGGATCGGCTGGCGGCTGAGGAGCTGATTGTCGATGTCGACGGCTATGAGGGGCCGCTCGACCTGTTGTTGACGCTGTCGCGCACCCAGAAGGTGGATCTGCGGCGTATTTCGGTTCTGGAGCTTGCCCGGCAATATCTTAGTTTCGTGGAGCGTGCCAAGGAGCTGCGGATCGAACTGGCCGCTGATTATCTGGTGATGGCGGCCTGGCTGGCCTTCCTGAAATCGCGGCTGTTGCTCCCCCCCGACCCCGAAGAAGAAGGCCCCTCGGGGGAGGAACTGGCGGCGCATCTGGCGTTCCAGCTGGAGCGGCTTCAGGCCATGCGCGATGCGGCGGCGCGGCTGATGGGGCGGGACCAGCTGGGGCGGGATTTCTTTGCCCGTGGGCAAAGCGAAACGGTCGAACGTATCCGCACCGTGACCTATAGCGCCAACCTTCTCGACCTGATGCAGGGCTATGCCAGGATCCGCACCCGCGACGATTTTCGCCCCTTTGTGATGGACCGGGATTCGGTCTTCACCATGGAGGAGGCGTTGGAGCGGATGCGCGGTCTCATTGGTTTTACCGGCAGCTGGACCGATATGCTGAGCTACCTGCCGGATGGCTGGCACAGTGATCCCGTGAAACGGCGCTCTGCCACGGCGGCGACCTTTGCCGCCTCCCTGCAGCTGGTCAAGGAAGGCCAGCTGGAAATCCGCCAGAACGAGACCTTTGCGCCGATCCAGTTGCGCCACCTGAACGGGAACACCTGATGGAAGATTTCAGCAACCAGGAGCCGGAAAAGGCGCAGCAGGAGTCGGACAGCCTGTTCGATGCCCCGCCCATGGCCGAGCAGGAGCGCATGGTCGAGGCGGTGCTGTTCGCCAGTACCGAGCCTGTCACCCTCCGTGATCTGGAGGCCCGCATGCCGCATGGCTGCAACCCGGGCGAGGCGCTGGAATACCTGCGCAAACGCTACGAGGGGCGCGGTGTCAGGGTGGTGCGCGTCGGCGATGCCTGGGCAATCCGCACGGCGCCGGACCTTGGCTTCCTGATGCAGAAGGAAATCGTCGAGACCCGCAAGCTGAGCCGCGCTGCGATCGAAACCCTGGCTATCATCGCCTATCATCAGCCGGTGACGCGGGCCGAGATCGAAGAGATCCGCGGCGTATCGGTGTCCCGTGGCACCATTGATCAGCTTTTGGAAATGGAGTGGATCCGCCTTGGTCGCCGCCGCATGACGCCGGGCCGCCCGGTAACATTCGTGGTGACACCGGTGTTCCTGGATCACTTCGGTCTGGAAAGCGCCCGCGACCTGCCGGGGTTGAAGGAACTGCGCTCTGCTGGGCTGCTGGAAAGCCGCCCGCCGCCGGGCAGCTTCCCGACGGGGCAGGGCGGTGACGGCGGGGACGAGGATCCCGAGGAGCAGCCAGAGCTGTTCGAAAGCTGACGATTTCGTGTGCGGGGGCAGCCTGCCAATAAATCGTCCCATTCCGATGTCACAATGGCATGTGAACGGAACCGGAGCCTAATGATGAACGTCGAATCCATTCTCAACATGATCATGCGCCGCCTTGTCGGGCGGGCCGTCAACTCTGGCGTGGATGCGGGGCTCAACGCGCTGTCGGGGCGCAGTGGAAAACGCGGGCGGGGCGGGCAGGCGGAAAACCGACCCGAGACACCGGCAGAGGCGGAAGAACGCGCTGAACGCGAAAGGATCCGCGAGATGCGGCAGGAGCGGCGTGCGCGGCGCGCCCAGCGGGACAACCGCTGAGCTTTTCCGCCTGGGGGCGCTTCCGGCGTCAGCTAGATTGCGGCTGTTTGAAGTGCTTGGACAGTTTCAGTCCCTGTCCCTGATAGTTGGAGGCTATGCCCGCGCCATATAGCTGCTGCGGCACCTCAGCCATACGTTCATAGACCAATCGACCGACGACTTGCCCGTGTTCCAGCACGAAAGGCGCTTCGTGGCAGCGCACCTCAAGCACGCCACGCGATCCTGCTCCGCCGACTGAAGCGTGACCGAAGCCGGGATCGAAAAAGCCCGCGTAATGCACCCGGAATTCCCCGACCATGGCCAGATAGGGCGCCATTTCGGCGGCATAGGCGGGCGGGATATGCACGGCCTCGCGGCTGACAAGGATGTAAAAGGCGCCGGGATCCAGAATGATGCGGCCCTTGGTGGTGCGCACCTCTTCCCAGTAATCCTGCGGATCGTATTCGCCGATCCGGTCCAGATCGATCACCCCGGTATGCGGTTTGGCCCGGTAGCCCACTAGATCGGTACCTGGCAGTTGCAGGTCCACGGAAAAGCCCAAGCCATCCTCGATCACCGCCTCGCCATCCACCAGCGGGCTTTCTGCGTGCAGCGCGCTTAGTTCCTGATCGCTCAGCACCGCCTGACCGGTGCGGAAGCGGATCTGATTGAGCCGCATGCCGGGGCGCACCAGCACGGAGAAGGAACGCGGGCATATCTCGGCATACAGCGGCCCGGTGTAACCCGGCTTGATGCGGTCGAACTCCTCGCCGCCATCGGTGATGGTGCGCGTGAGCAGGTCCAGCCGCCCGGTTGAGCTTTTGGCATTGGCCACGGCGGAGACGTCATGCGGCAGGGCCAAACCTTCGAGGAGCGGCACCACGTAGACGCAGCCCTTTTCCAGAACAGCGCCGCCATCCAGATCAATGCGGTGCATTTCAAATTCAGAGAGGCGATCAGCGACCGTGTTGCCGTGTCCAGAGAGGAAGGAGGCGCGCACGCGGTAGGCCACGTGACCCAGCCGGAGGTCCAGACTTGCAGGCTGGATTTGCCCGTCGATCAAAGGCTCGGACAGGGTGATCTCGCCCTGCTGCAGCATGGTTTCCAGTGTCTGGCTGGGTAAAACGCCTGTCATTGTCTTTCTCCCGTCTGGCCGGGCATCCGCCCGGTCGGGCTGCTGTTCAAGACGACCCAGATGATGGTCCCGATCTGTAACCCCAGGCTACACATACACAAAACGCCTGGGTGCGCAAACACCCAGGCGTTTTGTATGGTCGGGCTAGCAGGACTCGAACCTGCGACCTTCCGTCCCCCAGACGGACGCGCTACCAGGCTGCGCCATAGCCCGTTGAAGCGCTTTCTACCGTTTTTCCCGGCGGGGGCAAGAGGCATTGCCAAGTTTTTCCGCTGCTTTGGAAAATTAATGTGCTTCCAGCCATTGGCGCAGCTCGGCGGCGCATTCGGCAACTTCGGCGCGCACTTCGGGCCGCAGTTCCGTTGTCTGCGACAACAGGGCCAGAACACCGGGACGCAGGCTGACCTGGGCGGCCAGATTTTCGTCGGGCACGGAAATGATTCGCGGCTTGGATTCCTCCATCGGGAGATCCCCGGTCGGGGGGAAACCTGCTTCGGGCGCATCGGTTGCAGCGTCCTGCTCCGCATTGTCCGGCAGGCCCGGAGGGGCAAATCCTTCCCGCGGTGCATCTGCATCCATGGCATCCTGCAGGGCTGCATCTGCGTCGGATTCGGCCAGTTCCTCGGCCAGTTCCTCGTCCAGTTGCTCTGAGAGTTCCTCAGGCAGGATGGCTTCGACAGGGGCTTGCTCGGATGCGGGGTCAGGCTCGTCTTGCTCCGTAGCCATAACCTCAGTCGGCGCTTCCTCGGCCATCGGGTCGGCGTGGGCGTCGCCCAGCTCGGCGGGCTCGCTCTCACCCAAGGGCGTGGGAGCGTCGAGGTGGCTGGTGAGCGGCACAGCAGGGTCAATCGGCGCGGTTGGCGGCACGGTCTCGTCCGGTGCGAAGCCGACCTCGAAGGCAGGCTCCGCCTGATCTTCGGTTGGCACAAGCGCTTCTGCATCCGGATTCGGCGCCGACTGGACCTCGCTGTCGGTGTCATCCGTGGTACTGTCCGCTTCTCCTGCGAAGGGGGCTGGTTCGGCTGTTGCCTCCGGCGCGGCGGTTTCCTCGATCACCGGGTCTGCCTCGCATTCCGGGGCAGGGGCGTCGTGGCCGCCAAGGTCCATCATGATCTGTGCAGGTTCCGGCTCTGTGGAGACGGGCTGCACCTCGTCGAAAGGCAGGCTTTCTTCGCCGCTCAGGTCGTCTTGTGGCGGGGGAAGTTCTTCCGACAGGTCAGAGGCAATAGGTTGATCCGCCGATGTGTCGGGCTCCGCATTGGTGGCCTCGGACAGGGTATCGTCGGCCTCCGCCTGCACCAGTGGCGACTCATCCTGATCCAGTTCCGAGATGGTCTCTGGAATGCTCTCAGCTTGCGATGCACTGGGCACGGCGCCCGCCTGGCTTTCGTCAGCGACCTCTGCAAAGGGATCAAATTGTTCCTGTTCGAAAAACGGCAGATGGCTGGCGGGGCGCGGCGAGTCTTCTTCCGCTCCTGCGCTTTCACCCGCGATCTCGGGGGCGCCCTCGACGCTGGCCCCAGGCGTTGCGCCAGCGCCGGGATGCGCTGCGGCAGAATCTGTGGCTGCATTGCTCTGGGCGAACCCACCGCCGGATCCGGTTCCGTCCGGTTCTCCGGGGGAGGCCGTATCAAGGCTATGGGACATCTCGGAGACATGGGTAATGCCAAGGTCGCGCAGAATTGCCTGAACTTCCTTTATGGACATGCCATCGTCATGCAGCAGCTTGCGAATGCCACCTAGGAGCAGCATGTCCGCAGGGCGATAGTATCTGCGCCCACCGGCTCGCTTGACCGGTTTTACCTGGGTGAATTTGCTTTCCCAGAAGCGCAGGACATGCGCTTGCACCCCCAGCCATTCCGCCACTTCGCTGATGGTGCGGAAGGCGTCTGGTGATTTGGACATGGGTATTGATTCCGTTGGTTCTGGACCGGTCGGGGCAGCCGTCTTCAGCTGCGGTTGCCGTCAGCGACTCTGTCTTTCATCAGATGGGAGGGCCGGAAGGTCAGCACACGGCGTGGCTGAATCGGAACCTCTTCACCGGTTTTGGGATTGCGCCCCACACGTGCCGTCTTGTCCCGGACGCTAAAGGTGCCGAAAGAAGAGATTTTCACCTGTTCCCCGCGGACAAGGGCGTCTGACATGTGCTGCAGCATGCTTTCAACCAGTTGCGCGCTTTCATTGCGGGAGAGGCCAACCTCGCGGAAAACGGCCTCGCTCAGATCCATTCGCGTCAGAGTTTTTTCGCTCATACCAGTCCCCGTTGTTTGCTCAAGCATAGGGGCTGGGGAATTTCACTGTCAATATCAATGAATTGCGCGCTGCGAGATTGCGCTGGCCCGTGCTACCAGCGCAGCACGACCGCGCCCCAGGCCAATCCGCCGCCGATCGCCTCGGTGACGATCAGGTCGCCGGGCTTGATCTGGCCGCGTTCCTTGCCGACCGACAGGGCCAGTGGAATCGACGCAGCAGAGGTGTTGCCGTGGTCCTGAACGGTCACCACAACGTTATCGAGGCTGAGGCCCATCTTCTTGGCGGTGCCCTGAATGATGCGGATATTGGCCTGATGCGGCACGATCCAGTCCACGTCTTCGGCGCCAAGGCCCGCGCGTTCCAGAGCTGTGGTTGCGGTCTTGGCCAGTTTCTCCACGGCATGGCGGAAAACCTGGTTGCCCTGCATGCGCAGATGGCCGGTCGATTGGGTGGAAACACCGCCGTCTACATAAAGCAGATCCTTGTAGCGCCCGTCAGAATTCAGATCGGTGGCCAGAATCCCGCGGTCATCGCTGGTGCCCGCGCCGGTCTGTGCCTCCAGAATCAGCGCGCCGGCGCCATCACCGAAGAGCACGCAGGTCGACCGGTCGGTCCAGTCCATGATGCGTGAGAAGGTTTCGGCGCCAATCACCATAACCCGGTCAGCCTGACCGGAGGCGATCAATGCGTTTGCGTTGCAGAGCGCATAGACGAAGCCGGCGCAGACCGCCTGCACGTCAAAGGCAAAGCCGCGGGTCATTTCCAGCTGTGCCTGCACCATGGTGGCCGCCGAAGGGAAGGTCAGGTCGGCGGTCGAGGTGGCCACGATGATCGCGTCGATATCGTCAGCCACAAGACCGGCATCGGAGAGCGCGGCCTTGGCCGCTGCGGTTGCCATCGAGGAGGTGGTTTCGCCCTCTTCGGCGAAATGGCGGCGTTCAATCCCGGAGCGGGAGCGAATCCATTCGTCCGTGGTGTCCAGGGTGGCTTCGAATTCCGCGTTTTCGACCACGCGTTTAGGGAGATAATGGCCGGTGCCTACAACTACTGCACGTCGCGTCATTCTGTGACTGCCTTCTTGGTCTTATTTTGTTGAGATCCGGTCGTCGTCGTCGGAGCCTGCGGCATCTTGGGTAAGCTCCACGGCGGATGCAACCCGCGCGGCCAGTTTTTCGGCAAAACCCTGCTCGGCCAGACGGAAGGCCAGTTTTACTGCGGCCGATACTCCGGTGGCATCGGCGCCGCCGTGGGATTTTACCACGGTGCCGTTTAGGCCCAGAAACACGCCGCCATTGGCGCGCCGCGGATCGATCCGTTTTGCCAGCCGCGACAGAGAGGTATAGGCCAGCAGCGCCGCGATCTTGGACAGGAAGGAATATTCAAAGGCCTCGCGCAAGGCCGAGCGGACCAGGCTGGCGGTGCCTTCACCGGTCTTGATCGCGACATTTCCGGTAAAGCCGTCGGTGACGATGACATCTGCCATATTGCCGGGGATATCGCTGCCTTCGACAAAGCCGACAAATTCATAATCGGCGATTCCGGCATTTTCAGCGATTAGCGCGTGGGCTTCTTTCAGCTCGGCGCGGCCTTTGTGTTCCTCGGTGCCGACGTTGAGCAGGCCAACGCGCGGGCGGGCGATATCCATGGAATTACGAGTATAGGAGGTGCCCATCAGCGCGTATTGCAGCAGATCCTGCGCGTCGGCGCGCACATCGGCGCCCACATCCAGCATCACGTTGAACCCCTGCGGGTTGCGTGATGGCCAGAGAATCGCAATCGCGGGGCGGTTGACGCCCGGCACCTTGCGCAGGCGCAGCATACTGAGCGCCATCAGCGCGCCGGTATTGCCGCAAGAGACGACCCCGGCGGCTTCGCCGTTCTTCACGGCGTCCAATGCGGACCACATCGAGGTGCCCTTGCCATTGCGCATGACCTGGCTGGGCTTGTCGTCCATGGTGACAACGCTGTCGACATGACGAATAACGACGCGATCCGCCAGGATGCGCCGTTTGGCAACCAAGGGTGCCAATTCGTCTTCGGGGCCATGTAGAATGAATCCGATATTCGGGTTCTTCTCGGCGGATTTCGCGATACCGGCCACCACTACGGCAGGGCCGGCATCTCCGCCCATGGCATCGACAGAAATCACAATTTTACCAGTCTGCGCTTTGGATTGATCGGGTTTGCCCGTCATAGGTAAAGCCTGCCTGGCGTTATGTGATCAAAGGAGGGCTTACGCCGCGTCCTCATCCATGTCGATTTCGTCGTTCGCTGCAACGATTTCTTTATCGTCGTAGTGGCCGCAGGACGGGCACACGTGGTGCGGACGCTTCAGTTCGCCGCAGCTGGAGCATTCGTTCGGGTTTGCAGCAACCAGGGCATCGTGCGCGCGACGGTTGTTGCGGCGCGATTTGGATACTTTGTTCTGTTGGACGGCCATGTCTCAACCTTTGTCTGCTTGGCGCCTTGGGGCCATCCCCGCCGCGCGATTTCATTGTTTTGTCGTGATCGGTGTGACGTGCGTGTAGGCCGCAGCCTCTCCGATGTCCAACCAAAAATTCCGATGAGCGCGCGAAAATACTGCGAATCCTCTGCGGCGCAAGCGGTTTTTTAGGGCAGGCGGGGCGTCAGTACCAGCAGGAAGTTCACCATACGGTATTTTTCCGCCTCATTTACCGTCAGTCGTCGCCTTTCAACTGTTCCTTGAGAGCCGAAAGGGCGGCAAAGGGGCGGGTGTCTTCGTCGCGCATGGGTTTAACACCCGGTTCAGCGAACACTGCTTCGCCCAGTTCCTGACCTTCTTTGCGCGGGTAAGCGGGAATCGCCAGGGTCAGTGCCTCAATCATTACTTCATAGGGATCGATGCTGCTGCCCAGCGGTTCGATGGTTTCATCCTCGGTCATTTCTGCTTCGGCGTCTTCCGGCTCCTCGTAGGATGCCATGTACTGTCGCCGCACTTTCTGGTCGATCCGGGTGGTGACCGGATCCAGCGTGACCACGCAGTCCTGCACCACCGTGGCGCCCAGGGTGGCGGTCAGCACCCAGTCCCGGCGCCCGCTGGCGCGGATCTCGCCTTCGAACCGCAGCTTGCGCAGGCTGTTGACCTCCAGATCCCGCGCCAAGTCAGCCAGGGCTTCGGCATCGGGGCGGATATCAAAGGGCGTCGGGGCGTTCTGCGGCAGATCCGCGACCCGGAAAGCAGTGCTGTCAGCCATTTTGCAAACTTTCGTTTCTTGAACCAGAAGGCTGCATTAGGTAATCGGGATGGGCGGCGTAATCAAGCCGGGGTCGCGGCAGTCTTTCGGGGGGCATCATGGGTGCACAGTCAATCAAGCTGAAATCAGCGGCAAAGCTGGCGGCGACACTGCTGCTGTGCGGATCCTTGACCGCCTGCGCGGCCAGCTATCGCAAGCACGGCTATGTGCCATCCGAGGAAGATCTGGCAGAAGTGGTCGTCGGCGTGGACAGCCGAGACTCGGTTGCGGAGAGCATCGGTATTCCGTCGTCTTCCGGCGTGCTGAACGAAAGCGGCTACTACTATGTGTCCACCCGGATGCGCCATTATGGCGCTGCAGAGCCCAAACCGGTGTCCCGCGAACTGGTTGCGGTCAACTTTGACACGCGCGGCGTCGTTAGCGGCATCCAGCGTTTCGGGCTTGAGGATGGCCGGGTGATCCCGCTGCAGCGCCGGGTCACATCCTCCAGCATCGAAGATAAGACCTTCCTGCGTCAGTTGATCGGCAACCTGGGCAACTTCTCCCCGGATGCAATCCTCGACCAGTAAGCAGGTATGGCCATGGGCTGCGGTATCTGTCGTGCGGTTGTGATCAGGGGATGCTAGTCTGACTGCGCCCTATGGAAACGCGGGTGGGGTGCCGGATGAGAGGTCTGGCGGCCACATGGGGGATCGGCAATGGCGCAGTCTGCAACGCTCCTGACGGAAACACTCCTCAGCAAAGGCCGTTATCTGGCCCGGTTCGCAGGGACAGATGCGGATCTTCACGCGGCGCAAGAGTTGCGCAGCCAATGCTTTGGTACTGTGAAGCCGGATCGTGATCCCTATGATTCCCGCTGCCGCCACATACTGATCGAAGAGCGGGACACCAGGGCACTGATTGGGTGTTTCCGGATGCTGACGCTGAAGAGCGGTCAGGACATTCCCCAAAGCTATGCCGCCCAATACTATGACCTGTCCCGGCTCAGTTCCTATGAGGGGCGCATGGCCGAGGTCGGGCGGTTCTGCATTCGGGAAGGCGCCGCGGATGCCGACATCCTGCGCATCGCCTGGGGGGCGATCACCGCCCTGGTGGATGCCGAAGATATCCGGATGCTGTTCGGGTGCAGTTCCTTCGCAGGTACGGAAGCTGCGCCCTATCTCGACACTTTTGCCCTCTTGAGGCAGCGCCATCTGGCGCCCGGCATGTGGCAGCCTGTGATCAAGGCGCCGCAGGTGGTGCGGTTTGACAGCCTCCCAGCGCGCGTGCCCGACCAGAAGGTGGCCCTGCGCCATATGCCGCCTTTGTTGCGGACCTATCTGTTGATGGGAGGCTGGGTCAGCGATCACGCGGTGGTGGATGAGGGCCTCAATACGCTGCATGTCTTTACCGGCGTCGATGTCGGTGCAATCCCGGAGACGCGCAAACGCCTGCTGCGCGCTGTAGCAGCCCCGGTGTAGCCGATTTCCACGGCTCCCAGCCGTGGTCGGCGTTGACGGCGCGCGCGGGCCGGTTTAGCTGGCTTTCATGGCACGAATTCCTCTTTTGCAGATGTCCGGCATATCGCTCACCTTTGGTGGCGATCCGGTGTTTTCCGATCTCGACCTCGTGGTGCAACCCGGTGACCGGGTTGCCCTTGTGGGCCGCAACGGCTCGGGTAAATCCACCCTGATGAAGGTGATGGCGGGTCTCGTCGAACCGGACCAGGGCAGCATCGTGGTGCCGCCAGGTAAATCGGTGGGCTATATGGAGCAGGACCCGCAGATGACCGGGTTTGCGACGCTTGGTGATTTCGCCGCCAGCGCCCTGGAGCCGGGCGAGATGTACCGGGTGGAGCGCGCGGGCGAGGGGTTGAAGTTTGATCCCGCACGCCCGGTCGAGACTGCCTCGGGCGGGGAACGGCGCCGCGCGGCCCTGGCCAAGCTGATGGCCGAAGCGCCCGATCTGATGCTACTGGACGAGCCGACCAACCATCTGGATATCGAGGCGATCACCTGGCTCGAAGGGGAGTTGAAATCCACCCGCGCGGCCTACGTGCTGATCTCTCACGACCGGGCCTTTTTGCGCGCGCTGACCCGCGCCACCCTGTGGGTCGACCGGGGGCAAGTGCGGCGTCAGGAAAAGGGATTTGACGCCTTCGAGGCCTGGCGCGACAAGATCTGGGAAGAAGAAGACCAGCAGCGGCACAAGCTGAACCGGTTGATCAAATCCGAAAGCCGCTGGGCCGTCGAAGGTATTTCGGCTCGGCGCAAACGCAACATGGGCCGGGTGCGGGCGCTGCAGGACCTAAAGGCCGAGCGCGCGTCGCAGATTAAACGCCAGGGCGCGGCCGAACTGGCGCTGGATGCCGGACCCAAATCAGGCCGCAAGGTGATAGAAGCCGAGGGCCTTTCCAAGGCCTTTGATGGTAAGACCATTGTCTCAAACTTCTCGCTGAAGGTGCAGCGCGGCGATCGCGTCGCCTTTGTGGGGCCTAACGGCGCGGGCAAGACGACGCTGCTGAAGATGCTGCTGGGGCTGGAAGAACCGGATGCGGGCAGCGTGACCCTTGGCACCAATCTGGAGATCGCCTTGTTCGATCAGACCCGCGATCAGCTCGATCCCGATGCCTCGCTCTGGGAAAACCTTACCACCGATCCGGCGTTGGGGATTTCCGGCAAGGCCGATCAGGTGATGGTGCGCGGCCAGCCCAAACACGTGGTGGGTTATCTCAAGGAATTCCTGTTCGATGAACGGCAGGCGCGGGCGCCGGTGCGCTCCCTGTCGGGCGGGGAAAAGGCGCGGTTGTTGCTGGCCCGGCTGATGGCGCGGCAAAGCAACCTTCTGGTGCTGGACGAACCGACCAACGATCTTGATGTGGAAACGCTGGACCTGTTGCAGGAGCTGCTCGACGCCTATGATGGCACTGTGCTGCTGGTCAGCCACGACCGGGATTTTCTGGACCGCGTTGCCACCACCACCATCGCCATGGAGGGTGATGGGCGCGCCACGGCCTATGCCGGCGGCTGGAGCGACTACCTGTCCCAGCGTGCGCCAGAAGAGGCCGAAGAAAAGGCCGAAAAGTCAAAACCGTCCAAGCCAAAGCCCAAGCAGGAAGCGGCGCCGAAGGAAGGCCTGAGCTTCAAGGAAAAACACCGGCTTGAGGCCCTGCCGGAAGAGATCGACCGGCTGGAGCAGGAGATCGCCAAGCTGGAACAGCTGATGGCAGATCCCGAGCTGTTCACCCGCGAGCCGGTGAAGTTCAAGAAAGCCACCGAAGCCCTTGTAGAGCGTCAGGAAAAACTGGCTGCAGCAGAGGAAGAGTGGCTGGAGCTGGAGGAAAAGGCGGGCGATGCCTGAGCGGATTTGTTTCGTGTGCGAAACATTGTCTAAAATCAGCATCTTATCGTTAACTATTCATTTAGATATGCGGTAATTAGGCTGCCACAAGAAAAGGGGCGCCTGATACGGCGCCCCTTTAATATTTTCGGTTAACGTATTGTTAATCCGCTATTTTCAACGCATGCGCAGGGCGCCATCGATGCGGATCACCTCGCCATTGAGGTAACCCATCTCGACGATGAAACCTGCAAGGCGGCCGTATTCCGCCGGATCGCCAAGGCGCGGCGGGTTCGGCACATCGGCGGCCAGTTGCTGTTGCACTTCTTCGGGCAGACCGGCCAGCATCGGGGTCATGAAGATGCCCGGTGCGATGGTCATCACCCGGATACCGGAAGAGGCCAGATCCCGCGCCATCGGCAGGCACATGCCGACCACGCCGCCCTTGGAAGCGGAATAGGCCACCTGGCCTTTTTGCCCGTCAAAGGCCGCGATGGATGCGGTGTTGATGATCACGCCGCGGGCGCCATCGGGCTCGGGCTCGTTCTTGGCGATCTCTACCGCCGCCAGCCGTGCCACGTTGAAGGTGCCGACGAGGTTGATGTCGATGGTGCGCTTGTAGGCATCCAGCGGATGCGCGCCGTCCTTGCCGACGGTCTTGATACCATAGGCGATGCCGGCACAGTTCACACAGGCGGAGATCCGGCCCATCTTCTCGGCAGCAAAGGCAATCGCCGCGGCAACCGAGTCTTCGTCGGTGACGTCGGTCTGAACGAAAAAGCCGCCAATCTCGGCCGCCACCTTCTCGCCACGCTCGGCGTCGCGGTCAAGGATGGTGACCTTGGCACCGCCTTCGGCAAAGTGGCGGGCAGTCGCCTCGCCAAGGCCGGATGCGCCGCCGGTGATTACCGCGCATGTCTGGTCAAGTTTCATGAGCAGGGGTCCTCCCAGTATCTGAACATGTGTTCAAATAAACATGGGGGATCAGATCTGTCCAGCGGTACCCGCCGTCATCATGCGCCGGTCCAGCCGCGCCAGTGGTGCCAGCAGGCGGCCCATCGGCGGCCAGTAAATCCAGGTGCCGCCAAGACGGTGCAGATCGGCGCCGGTGCCAAGTTTGAACCGGGCGAGGCCGGGCGCGTCTTCGGTGTTGATAACGCCAAGATCCAGCGTTTTGCAGCCCTGGGCCGAGAGCCAGCTCATCGCTTCCCACATCAACAGGTTATGGGCCGACAGCTGTTTGCCGCGGTCGCTGCTGTGGGACAGGTGGTAGGTCGCATGCTGCCCGTGGCGCAGCACCAGAATCGCTGCCACAGGCTCTTTGCCCTCGAAGGCCTGAAACAGTTTCGCCGTGCCTGGGTTGGCCTGCGCATAGGTCAGAGTCAGGCCGACGGGCCAGCTGCGATAGCCGCGTTCGGTTTGCTTTGCCTGATCGGCCGCAAACAGCCAGTGAGTCGGATCCACCGGCATGTTCTGCCGCGTCAGGCGCAGGGATTGAGATTCACCGTGTCTCAGCTGGTTGCGCCATTTCTGATGTAATGCGGCGCGGCGGGCATCGGGGCAGGGCGCCAGATTCAGTCGGGCGACACTGGCGGGGCCCATCAGAGGCACCGCGCCGTGGCGGGCCAGTTCGGGTGTGGGGGTTTCCGGTGACAGGATCACCGGCGTGCGGCGCAGGCCTTCTTCTTGCAGCATTTCCAGCAGGCGCAGGGGTTTGTGCACCGTGGCCCGGTTGACCATGGCGACGTCGATGCGGCCCCAGAACCGTTGCCGCAGGACGGTGGTATTGTTCATCCGCTCCAGGACCAAAGGATCCTGCCCGGTCGCCCGCAGCGCGCGCAGAAATTCTTCGGATTGGGGCAGGGTGTCGTGCCGTCCGGGCTGGATCGAGGTCTGGGCCGTTTCGGCAGGAATGAAATCAAACATGCCTATATGTTTACCGAGTGGAAACCTAATTCAGGGTTAATGGGGCGCATGAAAAAACAGTCCCAAGTTCTGGGCCGATGCGCCCCCAGCCCCCGGATCAGCAAGACCGCAGCCCTTCTTGTGGCGACGGGCCTGTCGGTTCCGGTCTTCATCCTGCTGACGCTGGCGGAGTTTCTGTTCTTCTAGCCCTGCCGCCGGGTGCGGTGTGCTCTGCGCTCAATAACGGGGCACTCCCACTCCCGTGGGAGGAGAAGGGCCGACACGGCAGGCAAAGCAGCGCAGGCAGCAACAAAAAAGAGGCAGGAAGCCCTGCCTCTTTAACGTTCTTCATCACATAGCCAGTGGCGCTTAGTCCGCCAACTGCACCAGCGCGTGGCGTTTCTTGCCCGCGCTCAGCTTGATCGGAGAGGCCAGTGCGCCCGCGTCGATCATCAGGCCTGCATCGCTCAGCGGGGCATCGTCGATGCGCGCGCCATTCTCGGAGATCAGCCGCTTGGCCTCCTTGCCGGATTTCGCCAGGCCCGATTTCACGATCAGCTGCACGATCGAAATTCCGTCGCCCAGATCGGCAGGGGTTAGGGTCAGGGTCGGCAGATCGTCCCCGACGCCGCCTTTCTCGAACACCTCGCGTGCGGTGGCCTCGGCAGCGGCGGCCGCGTCGGCGCCGTGCAGCAGGGTGGTCACCTCATTGGCGAGGATCACCTTGGCCTCGTTGATCTCGGACCCGGCCAGTGCGCCCAGACGCTCGCATTCGTCCAGCGGCATCTCGGTGTAGAGCTTCAGGAACCGGCCCACGTCGGCATCGGTGGTGTTGCGCCAGAACTGCCAGAACTCATACGGGGAGAGCATATCCGGGTTCAGCCAGACCGCGCCGTTCTGCGACTTGCCCATCTTCTTGCCGTCCGAAGTGGTCAGCAGCGGCGAGGTCAGACCGTAGATCTCATGGTCCAGCACCCGGCGGGTCAGGTCGATACCGTTGACGATGTTGCCCCACTGGTCCGAGCCGCCCATCTGCAGGATGCAGCCATAGCGGCGGTTCAGCTCCAGGAAGTCATAGGCCTGCAGGATCATGTAGTTGAATTCGAGGAAGCTGAGCGATTGTTCCCGGTCCAGCCGCGATTTCACGCTTTCAAAGGACAGCATCCGGTTGACCGAGAAATGCCGCCCGATGTCGCGCAGGAATTCAAGGTAGTTGAGATCGCTCAGCCATTCGTCGTTGTTGATCATCATGGCGCCATTGGGGCCATCGTTGTAATCGACATAGGCCGAAAACACCTTCTTGATGCCGGCGATATTGTCGTCGATCTGCGCAGGCGTCAGCAGCGGGCGTTCATCTGCACGGAACGACGGGTCGCCCACCTTGGTGGTGCCGCCGCCCATCAGGGTGATCGGCTTGTGGCCGGTCTTTTGCAGCCAGCGCAGCATCATGATCTGGATCAGGGATCCCACGTGCAGCGATTTCGCTGTGGCGTCAAAGCCGATATAGCCGGACTGGCCAGGGGTCATCAGCGCCTCGTCCAGACCTTGATAGTCCGTACAGTCGGCGAGAAACCCGCGCTCCATCATCACGGTGATGAAATCCGATTTGGGATGATAGGTCATGGCATGCCTCGGCTTGTCTATTGCAACGTGGTGTATAAAACGCAAAAGGGGCACATGGAACCTGCTTTTGCGCAGAAAATCCATGCGCGTTGGGCAGTCTGCAGGCAGGCGGGCCCGGTTGATCTGGCTGAAGGGCAGGGAAATGACACGAGCGATTGCAAAAACCGGTAGGGTGATCGCGCTTGGCGCCATGAGTGGCACCTCGCTGGATGGCGTTGATGCGGCGCTAGTCGAGACCGACGGAGAGCGGATCTTTGCTTTTGGTGACAGTGGTTACCGCCCCTATAGCGAGGCGGAGCGCGCGGTGCTGCGCGCGGGGCTTGGCCATTGGTCGGGGCCAGAGGTTGAGGCCGCAGGCGTTCTGACCGATCAGGTCCATGCCGAGCTTTTGTCCGGGTTTCCCGCCGCGCAGATTGTCGGATTTCACGGTCAGACCCTGGCCCATGCGCCGCGCAGACAGGGCACGCTGCAGGTGGGCGATGGCGCGGCCCTGGCCGAGGCGCTGGGACGGCCCGTGGTCTGGGATTTCCGCTCGGATGATGTGGCCTTGGGCGGTGAGGGCGCGCCGCTGGCGCCATTCTTCCACTTTGCCTGCGCCAAATACATCGGCGCGACGCGCCCGCTATGCTTTCTGAACCTCGGCGGGGTTGGCAATCTCACCTATGTGGATCCGCGGTTCGAGCGGCCCGAAGATCCCGGCGCGCTCTTGGCCTTTGACACCGGGCCAGCCAATGCACCGCTCAACGATCTGCTGCAGGCGCGGCTGGGGTTGCCGTTTGACAAGGATGGCGCGATTGCCCGCAAGGGGCAGGTCGAAGAGGGCGCACTGGAGTTGTTCCTGGCCGAGGGGTTCTTTGCAAAGATGCCGCCGAAGTCGCTGGATCGGAACGATTTCTCCGAAATGGTAGAGCTGGTCGGGGAGCTGAGCGATGCGGATGCCGCAGCGACGCTGACCGCCATGTGCGCCGCCGCCGTGGCGCAGGGGATGGAGCATTGCCCCGCGCCGCCCGAGATGGTGCTGGTCACTGGTGGCGGGCGGCAGAACCCGGTGCTGATGGAGATGCTGCGGGTCTCGCTCGATTGCCCGGTCAAACCGGTCGAGGACGTTGGCCTTGATGGCGACATGCTGGAGGCGCAGGCCTTTGCGCATCTGGCGGTGCGGGTGGCGCGGGGCATGCCGACCTCCTGTCCCGGCACCACTGGCGTGCGCGCCTGTGTCGGCGGTGGTGTGGTGAGCGTGCCGGGCGAGGGGTAGGTGGCCTTCATGTAGAACGAAGGGTCAGGCGCGACCCGGCCTTGCGGCCGTGTCAGAGGGGCGCGCCAAAGGGTTATGCGCGCGGAATATCAAATTCTGGCGCGGCCAGCTCGAACCCTTCGAACTGGAACCCAGGCGACACGGTGCAGCTGACCAGCGTATAGTCTCCGGTTGTGCGGGCAGCCTGCCAGTGGCCTGTGGGCACGATCAGCTGCGGCGCGCCCTTGGTCAGATCCGGGGTCAAAAGGTGATCCGTGGCGGGGCCTTCATCTGTTTCGGACAGCGACAGGACCAGCGGCGCGCCTGCGTGATACAGCCAGATCTCGGCCGCATCGACGCGGTGCCAATGACTGGCTTCCCCCGCTTTGAGCAGGAAATAGATACAGGTGCCTGTGGGGCGTCCTTCGTTCTCGGCAACCCAGGTCTGCCGGTACCAGCCGCCCTCAGGGTGGGGTTCCAGTTTCAGCTTTTCGATGATCTGATCCGCCGTCATCCGTGCCTCTTTCCTGCTGTCTTACGCCTGTTTG
This sequence comes from Phaeobacter sp. CAU 1743, assembly GCF_039839315.1. NCBI lineage: Bacteria > Pseudomonadati > Pseudomonadota > Alphaproteobacteria > Rhodobacterales > Roseobacteraceae > Phaeobacter > Phaeobacter sp. CAU 1743. The sequence continues at coordinate 28,030 of NZ_JBDOQR010000025.1, forward strand.
ATCTGGCAACCCAGGTCTGCCGGTACCAGCCGCCCTCAGGGTGGGGTTCCAGTTTCAGCTTTTCGATGATCTGATCCGCCGTCATCCGTGCCTCTTTCCTGCTGTCTTACGCCTGTTTGATCTGGCAATCCGTGCCTTGCCGCGTATGTTTGGGCCATGACATTGCACATCCCCTTTGACAACACATACGCGCAGCTTGCGCCTCAGTTCTACAGCAAACAGGCGCCGGAACCGGTGTCCGCGCCCCGCCTGCTTGCCTTCAACAACGATCTGGCACAGCTCATGGGTATCACCCCGGGCGATCTGCCGGAGATGGCCGAGGTGTTCGGCGGCAACCGCATCCCCGAGGGGGCCGATCCGCTGGCGCAGCTTTATGCCGGGCATCAGTTCGGCAACTTCAATCCGCAGCTGGGGGATGGGCGCGCGATCCTTTTGGGCGAAACCATCGGCAGCGATGGCAAGCGCCGGGATATCCAGCTCAAAGGCTCAGGCCGTACGCCCTATTCGCGCCAAGGCGACGGGCGCGCCTGGCTGGGGCCGGTGTTGCGGGAATACGTGGTGTCCGAGGCGATGCATGCGCTTGGCATCCCCACCACCCGAGCGCTGGCTGCTGTGGAAACCGGCGATCCCGTCTGGCGTGAAGGCGCCAAGCCCGGCGCGGTCTTGACGCGGGTGGCGGCAAGCCATCTGCGGGTGGGAACCTTCCAGATCTTTGCTGCGCGCGGTGATGTCGCGGCGCTGCAGCGGCTGACGCAATACGCCATTGATCGCCATTATCCCGACGTGCAGGGGCCGATGGGCCTGTTGCGCGCGGTGCGCGATGCGCAGGCGCGGCTGGTGGCGCAATGGATGTCGGTCGGCTTTATCCACGGCGTGATGAATACAGACAATTGCGCCATTTCGGGCGAGACGATCGATTACGGGCCCTGCGCCTTCATGGATACGTACAACCCTTCGCAGGTCTTCAGTTCGATCGACCGGATGGGGCGATATGCTTATGACAACCAGCCGGGGATCATCGTCTGGAACCTCGCGCAGCTGGCCACGGCGCTGATCCAGCAGCTGGACGATCCGCAGGCGGGTGTGGAGGAAGCCACCGAGATCGTGCATGCCATGCCGGGGGTGATCGAGCAGGAATGGCTCAGTCGCTTTGCCGCCAAGATCGGCATCGCCACGCCGCAAGATGGCGATATGGCGCTGATCGAGGATCTGCTGGAGCGTATGGCGGCGGGGCAGGCGGATTTCACCAACGCCTTCCGGGCGCTAGCCGGTGAGAATGCCCGTGACCAGTTCCTTGACCCTGCGGCCTTTGACAGCTGGGCGATGGGCTGGCGCCAGCGGTTAGAGACAGAGGAAAACCCCGAGGCGCTGATGCGGCAGGTCAACCCGGCCTTCATCCCGCGCAATCACCGTATCGAAGAGATGATAGCTGCCGCGGTCGATGGCGACATGGCGCCGTTTGAACGGCTCAATCTGGTGCTGGCGCGCCCCTATGAGGATCAGCCAGAGCACGCCGAGCTGCAAAACCCGCCGCGCCCTGAAGAGGTGGTCGCAGCAACCTTCTGCGGCACCTAAGGCAGAGAAGCAGGGGCCGCGCTCTCGCGCGGGCTTGGCCTCCTTGTGGAGGCGCTCTCCCCCTTGGGCCAGGCGCCGTGCTGCGCACGGCGCGCGCGCCATGGCGCGCCAGACCCAACGGGAGCGGATGCATCCGTGATGCACCCGCGACGGGCGGGAGAGCTTGCTTATCCGATTGTGGTGCGTTTGTCGGGGCGGTTGATCAGGAAGACGCCTGCCGCCACCAGGGCCAGCGCCAGCCAGACCTCATATGACAGTCTCTCGCCAAGGATCAGCCAGCCCATCAGCACGGCAAGCACCGGCGACAGGAAGCTGAAGGAGGCGACAGACCCGGCCTTGTAGATGGTGAACAGCCAGAACCACAGCAGGTATCCGAGGCTGGCAATCGCAATGGCCTGAAACAGCACGCCTGCGATATGGATCGGCTCGGGTGCGCGCAGCAGCGGCCCGAAAAGCGGCGACAGCGCCAGCAGCAGCACGGCCGAGACGGCCAGTTGGTAGATCAGCTGCGTCACCGCGGGCACCCGCGACAAGGGCGTTGCCCGCACACAGAAGGCAAGCCCGGCCCAGCACAGGGTCGAGATCAGCGCCAGCACGTCGCCCAGAACCGAAGCGCCGCTGGCGTCCCGATCCTGCACCGCCAACACCACACCGCCCATGGCCAGCACCAGGCCAACAACGCGCAGCCCGCTCAAGCGTTCTCCCGGCAGCCATAGATGCGCGGCCAGCGCCAGCCACACCGGCATCGAGTTGAAGATGATCGTCACCCGGGACACGGATGAGACATCAAGCGCCCAGAACAGGCAGATGAACTCGCCCGTGAACAAGAGGCCGACCACGATGCCCCAGCCGTGGATGCCCGCTGGCATACCGCCCTCGGGGCGCAGCCGGGAGCGGCGCAACCAGACCCAGATGAGGATCACCGCCAGCGCGATGAGCGAGCGCAGGCCTGCCTGGAACACCGGGCCAAAGCCACCGTTGGCGATCTTGATAACCACCTGATTGAAGCCAAGAAGGGCGGCAAAGCCGGCCAGGGCGAGGGCGCCCGCGGCGTCCATGGATCTCTTTTCTGTCATGAGCGCATCAGCACCGGGACGTAAGGGACTGTCAAGCCAGAGGCTTTGCCAAAATCTGCTGCAATTCCGCGCGCCTTGACGCAGGCGGGGCGATCTTGGCTTGCACCGGCTGTGCGGGCGATGAAAACTGGCAGGGAAAGGAGCGCCCATGCCCGAGACCACCCTGCGTCTGGCCAGCTACAACATTCAGAAATGCGTTGGTCTGGACCTGCGGCGGCAGCCGCGGCGCACGCTGAATGTGATCGAAAGCCTTGGCGCGCGGATCGTGCTGTTGCAGGAGGCGGACAAGCGTCTGCCGCCCCGGCCCGCGGCGCTGCCGCATTTCGTTCTGAACGAGGCGGGTTGGCAGGATGTAGATCTGGGCGGGGCCGGATCGCTGGGCTGGCACGGCAATGCGGTGATCTGGAAAGGCCAGGGCATTTCCCTGCGCGACAAGGGGCACATCGATCTGCCGGGGCTGGAGCCGCGCGGCGCGGTCTGGGCGGCCTTTGACACCCCCATCGGCCCTTTGCGGGTGGTCGGCGCGCACCTGGGGCTCACCGGGCGGGCGCGGCGGGCGCAGGTGCGGCATCTTGCACAACACAGCGCGAAATGGACCGATATGCCGACGGTTTGGGGCGGTGATTTCAACGACTGGTCGCGCAGCTCGGTTCTGGACCGGCTGGCGCCGATGATGCGGTTCCTGCCGCCCGCGCCCAGTTTTCCGGCGCTTCGGCCCCTTGGCGCATTGGACCGGATTGCTCATAGCGGTGGACTGGAGGTGGTGCGGGCTGGCGTGCATCAGGCGCAGCCAGCGCATATCGCCTCGGACCACCTGCCGGTCTGGGCGGATCTGCGGCGCGCCGGTTAGGCATCCGCTGCACAAAGAAAACCGCCACGCAATGGCGCGGCGGCTTCCGATTTTTCTGATCTGTTAGCAGCTTTGGCTTAGCTGGAGCGACGGCGCTGGCCGCCTTGTCCGTTGCCCTGGCCGCTGCCACCTTGACCGCCGCTTTGACCCTGGCCACCGCGGCCTCCGCCGCCGCCACGACGCCGACGGTTGCCACCGGGGCGTCCGCCGCCGCCGGGTTTGCCGCCGCCACCCGGGCCGCCACGACGTCCCTTGGGCGCTGCCGGATCGGGCAGCACTTCCCACGGGCGGCCCGAGGCGACCGGAATGGTGATCTTCATGGTCTTCTGGATCGCTTTCAGCTCATCCATCTCGTCCGGTGCGCAGAATGCGACGGCCTGACCGTCCTTGCCCGCGCGTGCGGTGCGGCCGATGCGGTGCACATAGGCATCCGGCACATTCGGCAGTTCGTAGTTGTAGACGTATTTCACGTCCGGGATATCCAGGCCCCGCGCCGCCACATCGGTGGCCACCAGCACCTTGATCTCACCGGACTTGAAGGCGGCAAGGGCACGTTCGCGCTGGCCCTGGCTTTTGTTGCCGTGGATCGCCGCGGCGGCAAAACCCGCCTTGTCCAGCACCCGCATCAGCTTTTCCATGCCGTGTTTGGTGCGGCCAAAGACCAGCGTGCGCTCGTCCTTGTGCTCGGTCAGCAACTCTTTCAGCAGGCTCAGTTTTTCTGCCTTGGCGATGAAATGCACCGATTGGGTGACCTTGGCCGCGGGTTTGCCCGGAGGGGTCACTTCGATGCGCACCGGGCGCTGCAGGTAGGAGTTGGCGATCTCGTTCATCTGTTTCGGCATGGTGGCAGAGAACAGCATGGTCTGGCGCTCTTCCGGCAGCAGGGCCGAGATCTTGCGCAGGGCGTGGATAAAGCCGAGGTCCAGCATCTGGTCGGCCTCGTCCAGCACCAGGAAGTCGCAGGAGCCAAGATCCAGCGCGTTACGGTCCAGAATGTCCAGCAGGCGGCCGGGGGTGGCCACCAGAATATCGGTGCCGCGGGCAATACGCTGGATCTGCGGGTTGATCGAAACACCGCCGACCACCAGGCCGATCTTCATCGGGGAGCCTTCGGTCAGCCCCTTGAGGGTCGCGGCGATCTGGTTGGCCAGCTCGCGGGTCGGCGCCAGAACCAGACCGCGCACGGTCTTGGCCGCTGGTTTGCGGCCATAGTCCTGCATGCGGGTGATCAGCGGAATGCCAAAGGCGGCGGTCTTGCCGGTACCGGTCTGGGCCAAACCCAGTACGTCCTCGCCGTTCAGGGCATGGGGAATGGCGCGCGCCTGAATCGGGGTCGGATCCTTCAGACCCATGTCATCAAGGCGGGCGAGAAGCTGCTGCGGCAGCCCCATAGTCGAAAATTCAGTCACTTGTCGTCCTTTCGCGGCCTTCGCATCATGCAAAAGACCGGTGCCGCAGCTCCGGGACCGCGTCCCGGATTGCGGAGATGGGTGGGGCAGGGACCTCTGGCGGGGGCTGGCCGGATGCCAGGCCGCTGGCCTCTGCAAACGCCCCACGCGTGATTTTGGGAACACGGGCATATCACTAAGACGCCGGGAAATGCCTGCACCTCAGGTGCAACCGGGCTGTCTCTGCTCACGCGGCAGGGATGGATGCCTGACGCCCAAATGGAGGCCCCGGCCCGGAATGTCAATGGGCACGACAGGTGATTTGACGGTTTGCGCCCCGAGCTTGGTTCGTTACACAGGGAGCCCAGAAACGGAGAGGACTGCGATGGCAGAATCGATTATCGCCCGCTGCGAGGCCAAGGGCCTGCGTATGACCGGCCAGCGCCGTGTGATTGCGCGCGCCCTGCAGGACAGCGATGATCATCCGGATGTGGAGGAACTCTACGCCCGGGCCAGCGCGCTGGATGCCGGGATTTCGCTGGCCACGGTATATCGCACGGTAAAGCTGTTCGAAGAGGCCGGTATTCTGGACCGGCTGGAATTTGGCGACGGCCGCGCCCGTTACGAGGACGCGGACCGTGAACATCACGACCACCTGATCGACATCAACACTGGCGAAGTGATCGAATTCTGCGACCCCGAGATCGAGGCGCTGCAGGAAAAGATCGCGGCCAAGCTTGGATACCAGCTGAAGGGGCACAAGCTGGAACTCTACGGCGTGCCGACAAAAAAGAGCTGACAAGCTACATTCATCACGATGCGTGATGATTAACATCACAACATGTTGCGTCATCCTGTCGCGAAACCGCTTGCCGGTGGCGGCAATGCTGGGCATGCCCGGATTTGCAGGGCGCCTATCGCGGGGGCCGGGCACAGGAAGGGCGCGCGCATGAACAACATTAACGGTATTCTTCTGGTCATCGGAGCGATGGCAGCCTTCACCCTGGAGGATATGTTCATCAAGACCCTGTCCGAGAAGCTTCCGGTGGGGCAGATCCTGATCCTTCTGGGGCTCGGCAGCGGCAGCGTCTTTGCGGTTCTGGCGAAAGTGCAGGGGCACCGGATTTTTGCCCCGCGCGCCTGGCGCCGGAGGCCGGTGCTGCGCGCCCTGACCGAGGCGCTGGCGGCGGTCAGCTTTGCCACATCTCTGGCGCTGGTGGATATTTCCGTTGTGGCCGCCGTGTTTCAGGCGACGCCTTTGGTCATCACCATGGGCGCGGCGCTGTTTCTGGGGGAGCAGGTCGGATGGCGCCGCTGGAGCGCGATTCTGTTCGGGTTCGCCGGGGTCCTGATGATCATCCGGCCGGGGTTCAGCGGATTTGAACCCGCGGCCCTGCTGGTGCTGGTCTCGGTTGGGGCGGTTGCCGCGCGGGATCTGCTGACACGTGTGATGGACAGTGCCGTGCCCTCCACCGTGGTCAGTTTTCAGGCCTTTGCAGCCGTCATTCCGGCGGCGGCGCTGCTCTTGGTGCTGACGCCCGGAGAGGCGCGGGCGCTGGAGGGGGGCGAAACGCTGATGATGCTGGGCGGCGTTCTGTTCGGTGTGTTGGGTTACTACGGTATTGTTTCGGCGATGCGGGTCGGGGATGCCTCGGCTGTGACGCCCTTCCGCTATACGCGGCTTGTCTTTTCGCTGCTGGCGGGCGTCATCATGTTCAACGAACGCCCCGATGCCATGACCCTGGCCGGGGCCGGGTTGATCATCGCCTCTGGCCTTTACACCTTCCTGCGCGAACGCCGACTGGCCCGCGCCGTTCCGACGGCGACCTGATCGGGCACATCGCCGCAGCTGCAAAACTGTTGGCGCAAACAGCGAATTGTTAGCCCTAACCGGTGAAATAAAGGCGCGTTAGCGATAACGGAAGCGGTTTACAATCTGCCCTCGGCTGCTATGACGCTGGCAACCAATTGCCACAGTCAGGAACCGACCGATGAGCACCATTATCGACATTCACGCCCGCGAAATCCTTGACAGCCGGGGCAACCCGACCGTCGAGGTTGATGTGATCCTCGAAGACGGCACCATGGGCCGCGCCGCTGTCCCCTCGGGCGCGTCGACCGGCGCCCATGAAGCGGTGGAAAAGCGCGACGGCGACAACAGCCGTTACATGGGTAAAGGCGTTCTGGAGGCCGTGGCCGCCGTCAACGGTGAGATCGCCGAGGAGCTGGTCGGCTTTGACGCGACCGAGCAGGTTGCCATCGACAGCGCGATGATCGAGCTGGACGGTACCGCCAACAAGGGCCGTCTGGGCGCCAATGCCATTCTGGGCGTATCGCTGGCCGTGGCCAAGGCGGCTGCCGATTTCACCACCCAGCCGCTGTTCCGCTATGTGGGCGGCACCTCGGCGCGGGTTCTGCCGGTGCCGATGATGAATATCATCAACGGCGGCGAACATGCCGACAACCCGATCGACATTCAGGAATTCATGATCATGCCGGTGGCCGCGGAGAACATCCGCGACGCGGTGCGCATGGGCGCCGAAGTTTTCCACACGCTGAAGAAAGAGCTGACCGCAGCGGGCCTCAGCACGGGGATCGGCGACGAGGGCGGCTTTGCTCCCAATATCGCATCGACCCGCGAAGCGCTGGATTTCGTTCTGAAGTCCATCGAGAAGGCAGGCTACCGCCCGGGTGAGGACATCTATCTGGCGCTCGATTGTGCCGCGACCGAATACTACAAGGACGGCAAATACGTCCTGTCTGGCGAAGGCGAGACCCTGTCCAGCGATGAAAACGTCGCTTACCTGTCGGCGCTGGTGAACGATTACCCGATCATCTCGATCGAAGACGGCATGGGCGAAGACGACTGGGACGGCTGGAAAGCCCTGACCGACGCCATCGGCGACAAGGTGCAGCTGGTGGGCGACGATCTGTTCGTGACCAACCCGGCGCGTCTGGCCGAAGGCATCCAGCGCGGCTCGGCCAACTCGATGCTGGTGAAGGTGAACCAGATCGGCTCGCTCACCGAAACCCTGCGGGCCGTCGACATGGCGCATCGCGCGGGCTTTACCAACGTGATGTCGCACCGTTCGGGCGAGACTGAGGATGCCACCATTGCCGATCTCGCGGTTGCCACCAACTGCGGCCAGATCAAGACCGGCTCGCTGGCGCGTTCCGACCGGCTCGCGAAATACAACCAGCTGATCCGCATCGAGGAAGTGCTGGGCGAAGTGGCCGAATACGCAGGCCGTTCGATCCTGAAATAAGTCTCGGTTGACAGACTGCGAAAGGCCCCGTCATGTCTGGCGGGGCTTTTTCTTTTCCAAGGGGCCGGGATCGTTTTGAAAGTCGCGCTTCTCTATCTTCTGTGCTGGCCGGTGTTGCGGGACTCTGTCTCGCGTCTTTCTTTCCTGGTTCAGCCTCACGGAGAGCTGGCGTTCGTCGATCTGCGCTATGCCGAACATCCCTGGAGCACCGCAGTCCATCTCGTTCCGGGGATCTTGTTCTTCCTTGTCGGCCCTCTTCAATTCTCGCCAGGTCTGCGGCGGAGGTGGCCGGGCCTACACAGGAGCTTAGGAAAACTGTTCATCGCAAGTGGCTTCGTCTCAAGCCTTGGGGTGATGCATATGGTGATCGTCTTTCCCGCATTGGGCGGACTTCTGACCCAAGGCGTCACCTACGCCATTTGCCTGTCGATGGTGGCAGCAATGATCCTCGCCTATCGCGCAATTCGGCGCAGGGAGGTGATGCTACATATGCGCTGGATGCGGCTTGCCTTTGCCTTGGGGCTGACCGTCTCTACCGCGCGGATCTACATCACCCTGGCTGACACGGTGCTTTCGGTGCCATTCGAGCAGAGCTTTACCATCGCATCTGCCTTGGGGTTGGCGACAAATCTGGCTGTTGTCGGCTTTCAGGAGCGCAGACGGAAGATCGCCAGAAGTTAGTTCAGAAGTTCGCACAGCTCTCCTGCGCATGTTCCCGCGCTACATCTTCTCTGCCGACACAGGCTGCGCCATCATGGTTGGGGCACTTGTTCTATTGAAAACGCCCCGTAGCCAGTCGCACGGGGCGTTATTTCAAATCGCTTGTGATGGCCTTACGGGCAGGGCGCTTCGTAATAGGTGCCGTCGCCGCGGGCATAGGCGCAGGTGTTTGTGGCCTGGTTCTGGGCCACCACGGTGCCAGCTGCCGCACCGGCAAGGGCAGCGATGATGCGCCAGTTCTTGTTGGCATCCAGCGCCTCGGCGGCGATCAGACCGGCCGCGGCGCCGCCGGTGACACCAACGACGGTGCGTTGTTCGGTGGTCAGGTTCTCGCAGCCGGTCAGGGCTAGAACGGCAGCAGCGGCGAGTGCGGTGAGTTTTGCTTTCATCGGGCATCTCCTGTCAGTGGTCTGAGGGGGAGTATTGCGCCGATTTCAGCGCCCCGATCTGTTCTGGATCAACTTTTGGGAAAAATCCGAAGGACACGCCCAAAGTGGCGAAAACCTGCCTGATGCGCTGTTTAGGGCCTCAGGGGATGAGTCTCTTGCTCATCAGTATCTCGCCTTCGCGTGGCTGAAAACGGGCGCGGGCGTAAAGGCGCTGTGCCTGCTCATTGGCCTGATCGACGGTGAGGTGCAGCGCCGTGATCCCGGCTTCGGCCAGGGTTTTGGGCAATTCTGTCAGCACTTCGGTGGCAATGCCGCGGCCGCGCACGGCGGGGCGGATGTAGATCTCATCCACCATGCCGTCCATGCCGCCAAAGGCGACTGACCAACTGAAGGTGACCACGATATAGCCGATCGGTGCACGGGTGGGGCCGATGATATAGACTGCGCCATAAGGCATGCCCTCCAGCAGCGGCGCGATGCCCGCCTCGCGCTGCTCGGCGTTACTGTCGCGGCCGATCTCCTCGTGGCAGGCAGCAACCAGCGGCAGCAGCTTGCCCAGATGCTCGGGCTTGGCAAGATGCAGGGCGGCGCTCATAGCCGGGCCAGACGGTCGGTGATCAGGGCGAAAAAGCCGTCCGCGTCCACATCCCCCATGAACATGGCATTGGGCGCGTGGTCGGTGACGCCCCACCAGTCGGCGACGGTCATGCCAAGGGTCAGCTCCGATCCGGTTTCGACCTGAACGTTCACGTGACGACCTGAAAAGAGATCAGGTTGCAGCAGATGTGCGATGACGCAGGGATCGTGCAGCGGCCCGCCTTCGGAGCCGTATTTGGCCACATCAAACCGTTCAAAGAAATCCAGCATATCGGCGGTGAAATGACCGGCGCGAGTATCCAAAGCGCGAATCGCAGCGACCCGGGGCCGGGTTGCCAGCGCCTTGTGGGTGACATCCAGCGGCATCACAACCAGCGGCACGCCGGAGGTAAAGACGGTCTCGGCTGCCTCGGGGTCGACGTAGATGTTGAATTCGGCGGCGGGGGTGACATTGCCGACTTCGAAATAGGCGCCGCCCATCAGCACGATTTCCTGCACCCGGTCGATGATGTCGGGTGCCTTTTTGAAGGCCGTGGCGATATTGGTCAGCGGACCCAGCGGGCAAAGGGTGACCGAGCCGGGGGCATGGCGACGCAGGTTGTGGATGATAAAATCCACCGCATGCCCGTCGGTCAGCGGCAGTTGGGGCTCCCACAGCTCGGGGCCATCAAGACCGGTCTTGCCGTGCACATGTTCCGCCGTCACCAGCGGCCGGGCCAGCGGCGCGTCGCAGCCTGCCAGTACCGGCACATCGCTGCGCCCGGCGACTTCGCAGATCATGCGGGCGTTCTTCTGCGTGAGCGACAGCGGCACGTTGCCAGCGACGCAGGTGATGCCAAGCACCTCCAGCTCGTCGGGGCTGGCCAGCGCCAGCAGCAGGGCAACGGCATCGTCCTGGCCGGGATCCGTGTCGATGATGATCTTGCGTGCGGTCATGAAAGGTCTTTCTGTATCTCTTTTGGTCACGGTCAGGTGGCTTTGGCGCGCTGGGCTTCCTTTTCGGCATCCCACAGGGCGTCCATCTCTTCAAGCGTGCTGTCCTCGGGGCGTTTGCCCAGATCGGCAAGGCGCGCTTCGACGCCTTCGAACCGGCGGATGAATTTTGCGTTGGCGCGGCGCAGGGCGGCCTCGGGCTCCACCCCCAGATGGCGGCCCAGATTGGCCATCACGAACATCAGATCGCCGAATTCCTCTTCCACCGCGTCCTGTGTCAGCTCGTCTCGCGCCTCCACCAGTTCGGCGGCCTCTTCCTGGATCTTGTCGATCACGTGGCTGGCATCGGGCCAGTCGAACCCCACCCGGGCGGCGCGTTTTTGCAGCTTATGCGCCCGCAGCAGTGCGGGTAGACCGACGGCGACGCCATCCAGCGTGCCCTGTTGCGCCTTGCCCGCGCGTTCTGCGGCCTTGATCGCCTCCCAGTCGCGGGTCTGCTGCTCGGGGGATTTATCACGCGATTCGTCACCAAAGACATGCGGATGGCGGCTGACCATCTTGTTCGACATGGTGGTGACCACGTCCTGAAAGGTGAAATGCCCGGCTTCCTCGGCCATCTGCGCGTGAAAGACGGATTGGAACAGCAGATCGCCCAGCTCTCCCTTCAGCTCATCCCAGGCTTCGCGCTCGATCGCATCGGCGACCTCATAGGCCTCTTCGATGGTATAGGGCGCGATGGTGGCGAAATCCTGCGCCACATCCCAGGGGCAGCCCGTTTTGGGATTCCGCAGGGCGCGCATGATTTCCAAAAGTCGTTCGATTCCGGCGGTTTCGTCGTGGATGAGCTCTGTATCGGCCATTGCAGCTGCCTATTGATCGGTGTCAGATGCATCATCCCGAGTCTGACCAAGGAGTCCACCCCATGCCGGTCGTCAACCGCATCGCCGATTTTGCCACTGATATGACCGCATGGCGGCGCCATCTGCACCAGATCCCGGAGCTGGCGCTGGATCTGCCCAAGACCGCCGCATTCGTGGCCGAGCGCCTGCGCGAATTCGGTGTGGATGAGCTGCACGAGGGCATCGCTCAGACCGGCATGGTGGCGATCATCAACGGTCAGGGGCATGACGCGCCGGATGCGCCGACGATTGGCCTGCGCGCCGATATGGATGCACTGCCCATCCCCGAGGAAACCGGCGTCGAATACGTCTCGGGCCACGCGGGCAACATGCACGCCTGCGGCCATGACGGACACACCACCATGCTGCTGGGCGCAGCGAAATACCTCGCCGAGACGCGTAATTTCAGTGGCCGCGTCGCGCTGATCTTCCAACCCGCCGAAGAGGCCATCGGCGGTGCCCGTATCATGGTAGAAGAAGGCGTGATGGAGCAATTCAACATCGGCGAGGTCTACGCGCTGCACAATCTGCCGGGGCTGGCCGAGGGCAGTTTCCTGACCACGCCGGGGCCGATCATGGCGGCGGTGGATACCTTCCATGTGCGTATTCAGGGGGTTGGCGGGCACGGCGCCATGCCGCACGAGACCCGCGATCCGGTGATGGCGGCCTGCGGCATTGCCCAGGCGATACAGACCATCGTCAGCCGTAATCACTATGCGCTTCAGGATCTGGTGGTCTCGGTCACCCAGATCCATACCGGCACCGTCGACAACGTCATTCCCGACACGGCCTATATCAACGGCACCGTCCGCACCTTTGATCCGGAAGTGCAGGACATGGTGATGCGCCGCATGGAGGAGATCGTGGCGGGGCAGGCGGTCTCTTACGGCGTCGAAGCGACGCTGGATTACGAGGTCGGCTATCCCGCGACCATCAACGATGCGGACAAGGCGGATTTTGCTGTCGGCGTCGCGCGCGAAATCGTCGGCGAGGACCGGGTTGTCCCCGATGCCACCCGCGACATGGGGGCCGAGGATTTCTCTTACATGCTGAACGCGCGCCCCGGCGCCTATCTGTATATCGGCCAGGGCGATACCGCCGGGCTGCACCACCCCAAGTATGACTTTAATGATGCCATCGCGCCGGTCGGGGCGTCCTTTTTCGCCCGTCTGGTGGAGCGCGCACAACCCGCAGCGTGACCGGCTTGCAAGGGCGGGTATTCATACCACCCTCAGCAGGTGACAACATAGTTTCAGTCGGGTATTCCCGGCTGAAACGGGGTTAACAACTTGTAACGGGGCAGGCCGATGGCATTGGAAGACGCAAAGACCCAGGTGGATCAGGCTTTCACCCGCGAAGACCTGAAGGGGCTCAGCTATGAGAACACCTTTGGCGGGGCACCGTCCTTTGCGCGCCGCCGCTACACCAAGGATCTGAGCGGCGCCGATATCGCGGTTACCGGCGTGCCCTTTGATCAGGCGGTGACCAACCGCCCCGGCACCCGGCTGGGCCCGCGCGCGATCCGCGAGGCGAGCCTCTTGCAAAGTCCCGATGCCCCCTATGGCTGGGGCTTTGATCCCCTCAGCGAACTGGCGATTGCGGATTACGGCGATCTGGCCTTTGACTATGCCAACGTCCCGGCCTTTCCCGGCACCCTGCAGGCCCATATCAAGGGCATTCTCGACAGCGACACCGCTTCGGTCACGCTGGGCGGCGATCACTACATCAGCTTTCCCATCCTGAAAGCCTATGCCGAGAAATACGGCCCGATCTCGCTGTTGCAGTTTGATGCCCATACCGACACTTGGGCTGATGATGATTTCTCGCGCGTGGATCACGGCACCATGTTCTATAAGGCGGTGAAGTCGGGGATCGTGGACCCTGCGACCTCGGTTCAGGTGGGCATCCGCACCACCAACGAGGACACGCTGGGCGTCAATATCATCGATGCCCCCACCGTGCATGAGATCGGCCCGGCAGAGACTGCCCGCCGCATCAAGGACATCCTCGGCGACCGGCCCACCTATCTGACCTTTGACATCGACGGGCTGGACCCGGCTTATGCGCCCGGTACCGGCACTCCGGTCTGGGGCGGGCTGACCTCGGCGCAGGTGGCGCGGATCCTGCGTGATATCGCCGGGATCAACATCAAGGGCGGCGATGTGGTGGAGGTTTCGCCTCCGTTCGATACCACCGGCGCGACGGCGATTGCGGGGGCTCATGTGGCGATGGAAATCATCTGCCTTCTGGGCTGGAATATGACAAAGAAGAATGGCTGAGCAGAGAATGGCAGAGTTCAATCAACCCATCAGTGGCAACGATCTGGCGCGGTTCTCCGGGCCCAATACCTTTATGCGGCTGCCGCAAGCGACCTCGCTGACAGGGCTGGACGTGGCGGTGCTGGGCATTCCGATGGACATCGGCACCTCCTGGCGCTCGGGCACCCGGTTTGGCCCGAAACAAATCCGCTCCGAAAGCGCGATGCTGCGGCCCTATAACATGGCCACCGGCGCGGCGCCCTTTGACAGCCTGAACATCGCCGATATCGGCGATCTGGCGATCAATACCTTTTCGCTGAAGGATTCGCTGCGCATCATCCAGGACAGCTATGCGGCGATCCTGTCGGGCTCGGCCATTCCGGTGGCCATGGGCGGTGATCATTCCATCACCCTGCCGATCCTGCGCGCCATCGCCGCGAAATATGGCCCCGTGGCGCTGGTTCATGTGGATGCCCACGCCGACGTCAACGACGAGATGTTCGGCGAAAAGGAAACCCATGGCACCGTCTTCCGCCGCGCCTATGAAGAAGGGCTGGTCGTTCCCGACAAGACCTATCAGATCGGCATTCGCGGCACTGGCTATTCGGCACAGGATTTTGCCGAGGCGCAGTCCTGGGGCTTCCAGCATTTCCCGGCGCAGGAGCTGTGGGGGCGGCAGCTGCACAATATGGGTGCGGAAATTCGTCGCGATATCGGCAATAGGCCGGTCTACGTGACCTATGATATCGATAGTCTTGACCCGGCTTATGCGCCGGGCACCGGCACGCCTGAAATCGGCGGGCTGACGACACCGCAGGCGCTGGAGCTGATCCGATCCCTGAAGGGGCTCAATATCGTGGGCTGCGATCTGGTCGAGGTGTCGCCGCCCTATGATGCATCGGGCAACACGGCGCTGACAGCGGCGAACCTGCTGTACGAATTGATGTGCGTGCTGCCGGGTGTGAAGACGAAATAGGCAACCTCAGCCGCGGCGCAGGGCACCGCGGTCTGCGGTGACAGCAGACGGGGCGGGGGGAGACCAGATGGGACGTGTTATGCTGCTTGGGTGGATCGTTCTTGCTGCTGTCGTTGTGGTTCTTGGCTTCATCCGGCTGGCGCCCTCTGATCCCTTGGACTGGAACACCCAGCCGGAACTGTCCGAGGACAAGGAATTTCGCGGTGGTATCTTCCGGGTGGTGAACACAGGCCCGGACGGGCTGCGCCGGTTCGACCGTATCGCCGGGCAGGCGCCGCGCACGCAATTGCTCGCTGGCTCGGTCGAGGACCAGATGGTGACCTATGTGACCCGGACCAAGCTGTTCGGATTTCCCGATTACACCACGGCCCGGCAGGATGGGGAGCTCCTGAAGGTCTACGCTCGGCTGCGCTTTGGCCGCTCCGATCTGGGCAGCAACAAGGCCCGCATCGACAATTGGTTGTCGCAGATGGAGATGGCGGGCGACACTGCTGCGGTGGACTAAGAAACTCGCCGCTTTTTCAACCGGCAGCGATGCTCAACAAGTAGGGGGAGGCGCTCCCGCCCGTCGCAGGCGCATTGTAGAATGCGTGGCTCCCGTTGGGCCGGGCGCCGCACCAAGGTGCGGCGTGCGCGCGGTTTGGCTGGTCTTGCGCCTAAAGCCTTGGCAGCGGGTGCGCTGTTTCGGTTTGCGGCAACTGCGCGCCGTTCAGCGCGGCCGAAGGGCAGGCCGACTGGACCTCGCGCCACATGGGTACGTTCAGGGACATCTGGCATTGCGCCATGAAGCTGCGCCCATCGACCGAGAGACAGCGAAACTCGCCTAGCTCGACTCGGCTGCCGGATTTGTCGGTGCAATAGCAATCGAGCACCTTGCCGCCCGGACCGGTGACATCCGCATGCAG
This sequence comes from Phaeobacter sp. CAU 1743, assembly GCF_039839315.1. NCBI lineage: Bacteria > Pseudomonadati > Pseudomonadota > Alphaproteobacteria > Rhodobacterales > Roseobacteraceae > Phaeobacter > Phaeobacter sp. CAU 1743. The sequence continues at coordinate 43,862 of NZ_JBDOQR010000025.1, forward strand.
GGGCAGGGCGGTGCCGATCAGCGCGGTTGCGATAAGGAGACTGGTATAATGCATGCCCCTAGCATATCACAGGGCGCGGCCCGCGCCAAAGCGCCCCGGCGGCCCATGGCCCGTATGACAAGAACAAAATAGGCGTTCCCGATGGTACCCGAAGATCGGCTGGAGCAGATCCTGCAACGGTTTCAATACCTTGAAGCGGCGATGGCAGATGGTGCCAGCGGCGGCGATATTGCGACCCTGGCCAAGGAATATTCCGATCTGAAGCCGGTGGTTGAGCAGGTGCAGGCCTATCGCAAACTGGTGGCGGATCTGGCCGAGGCCGAAGCCATGCTGGCCGATCCCGATATGAAGGAACTGGCCGAAGAGGAAATCCCGGCGCTGAAGGCGGCGCTGCCCGAAGCGGAACATCAGCTGCAGCTGTCGCTGCTGCCCAAGGACAAGGCTGACGCGCGGCCCGCGATCCTGGAAATCCGTCCCGGCACCGGCGGCGACGAGGCGGCGCTATTTGCGGGGGATCTTCTCCGCATGTATCAGCGCTATGCCGAGGCGCGCGGCTGGAAGTTCGAGATCCTGGAAGAACAGGCCACCGAACTGGGGGGCATCAAGGAAGTCGTGGCCCATATTAAGGGCGAGAATGTCTTTGCCCGGCTGAAGTATGAATCCGGCGTGCACCGAGTACAGCGGGTTCCCGTCACCGAATCCGGAGGTCGTATTCATACTTCGGCGGCCACCGTCGCGGTCCTGCCCGAAGCCGAGGACGTCGACATCAAAATTGATGCGAACGATCTGCGTATCGACACCATGCGGTCCTCTGGCGCGGGGGGGCAGCACGTCAACACCACGGATTCTGCGGTGCGGATCACCCACTTGCCGACCGGCACGGTTGTCACCAGCTCGGAAAAATCCCAGCACCGCAACCGCGAGATTGCCATGCAGGTGCTGCGCACGCGGCTTTATGATCTGGAGCGCCAGCGCATCGACAGCGAGCGTTCGGAAAGCCGCGCCAGCCAGGTCGGCTCGGGCGATCGCTCGGAGCGGATACGGACCTATAATTTCCCCCAGGGGCGGATGTCGGATCACCGGATCAACCTGACGCTCTATAAGCTGGATCAGATCATGCAGGGCGATCTGGATGAGATCATCGACGCGCTGACGGCGGATGATCAGGCGCGTCTTCTGGCCGAACTGGGGCAGTGACGTGACGCATTCGGGAAATACCGCAGCGCAGGCCATGGCTGCCGCAGCATCGCGGCTGCGGGCGGCCGGGGTGCCTGATCCTGCACGCGATGCACGGGTTCTTTTGGCGCATGCCGCGCGAATCGAAGCGAGTCGTGTTACACTGATCGCACCGGAAGAGCTGTCTTCTGAGATCGCCGACCGGTATGAGCAACTTGTGGCCCTGCGCGCCGTGCGCGTTCCTGTGTCGCATCTAATCGGCGAGCGGGAGTTCTACGGTCGCCGTTTCAAGGTCTCGGGCGAGGTTTTGGACCCGCGCCCGGAAACCGAAACCCTGATCGAAGCCGCGCTGTCGCGTCCGTTCAAGCGGGTGCTGGATCTGGGCACCGGGTCGGGCTGCATTCTGGTGACGCTGCTCGCCGAACAGCCGGATGCCTCTGGGCTTGGCGTCGATCTCAGCGAGGCGGCCTGCCTGCAGGCCAGCGCCAACGCGGTGCTGCACCGGGTGGCGGAGCGCGCCGATATCCGCCAGTCGGATTGGTTGCAAAACGTGAGCGGGACATTCGATCTGATCGTTTCCAACCCGCCCTATATCGCCCGGTCTGAAATGGAGGCGTTGGACCCCGAGGTTCTTGACCATGAACCGCAGATGGCCCTGACCGATGGCGGCGATGGTTTGGGCGCCTATCGCAGTATTCTGGCCGGTGTCATGCAGCATCTTGTGCCGGGGGGGCGGCTGCTCGTCGAAATCGGCCCAAGTCAGGGCGCGGATGTCGCGGATCTGTTCCGCGCGGCAGGGCTGGAGGAGGTTCAGGTTCTTCCCGATCTTGATGGACGGGACCGGGTTGTTTGCGGGAATGCGCCTGCCTAGGCCGGATCGAATGGGAAAATTCGCACTTTAGAAAGAAAAAAGGTCGAAAAAGAAGCTGTGCCTCTTGTATGGGGGCGCTTAAAGTGGTTACTCAAACTGTCGCACAAAGGTGAGGGCGTTTTTCCTCCCGGCGACATCAAGCCCAAAAATGTCGATGACCCGGCGCTGAGGCGCGCTCGATTGGGTCTACGACGCTTACAATCAAGGCTGACGTTAGGCATATGAGATCGTCAAAATCACGTTCGCGTTCCAAGTCGAACCGAAATCGCCCTGCAAATGGCGCCAATGTTGTCAATCGTGTCTTTGACAGCTCTGGACCCGAGGGCAAGGTGCGCGGAACTCCGCAGCAGATCATAGACAAGTACAACCAGCTGGCTCGCGATGCGCAGCTGAGCAATGACCGCGTTGCGGCTGAAAACTTTCAGCAGCATGCCGAGCATTACCTGCGCCTTCTGAACGAAGCGCAGCGGGAAATCGACGCGCGCCGTGAAGAGCAGGAGCGGCAGAACCGTGAACGCCAGGCCGAACGTGATCGCGAACGCGCCGAGCGGATGGAGCGTCAGGAACGCGAAGCGGCTCAGGCAAAACCCGCAGCCGATCCCGCCGATGCGCCGCAGCCCGAAGTGATCGACCCGCGCGAAGCTGGCGGTCAGGATCAGGACAGCGGTCTGGTTGAGACACCGGAAAGCGCGAGTTCCGAGGCTGCGCCGAAGAAATCTGCGCCGCGCAAACCCCGCGCGCCGCGCAAGCCCGCCGCCAAGAAGGCGCCCGAAGGGGCACAAGGCGAGGTCGCAGAACCGGCCGCAGCGGAAGGCAAAGAGGATGAGGCCAAGAAACCGGCCAAGAAGCCCACGCGCAGCCGCTCAAAGCCCAAACCGTCAGAAGACACTCCGGAAGCAGCTGAGTAAGGGCTGCAATGGGATTGGGGCAGATATGTCCCGTTCCTGCGTCCACCCTGTGGTTCAGGTCTTTCGCGAACGAAATAGAGAACCCCAGTCGCCGATGGCGGGCCGGGGTTTTCTTTTGCTCCGGGCAACAGGTCTGGAGCACCGTCAAATGAGCGCGTTGCCGCAGGGGCGGCGTCTTACGCGACTGGCTTCAGGCTGCGGGCCAGCGCGCAGAAGGCTTCCAGGCTGACCTGCTCGGCGCGTTCGGTTGGAGGGATGCCCGCTGCCTCCAGGTGTGCTTCGATATCCGGGGACACCCCTTTAAGGCTTGCACGCAGCATTTTTCGGCGCTGGTTGAAGGCCGCAGCCACAACACGCGACAGGGTCGCCGCATCCGCCGGGTAGCGCGGTTCGGGTAGCGCCTCCAGATGTACCACGGCGCTGCTCACCTTCGGCGGCGGGGTAAAGGCGCCTGGCGGCAGCGACAGTACGATCTGCGCCTTGGCGCGCCACTGCGCCAGAATGGCAAGCCGCCCATAGGCCTTGGAGCCGGGCTGCGCCACGATGCGTTCGGCCACCTCGCGCTGGAACATCAGCGTCAGGCTTTGCCAGAACGGCGGCCAGTCTTTTGGCGTCAGCCAGCGCACCAGCAATTCGGTACCGACGTTGTAGGGCAGGTTGGCTACCACCCGCACCGGCGGCGTCAGGTATTGCAGCGGGTCAATCTCAAGCGCGTCGCCATTGATCACCTGCAAACGGTCCGGATAGGCGTCTGCGATCTCCTCCAGCACCGGCAGGCAGCGGCTGTCCTTTTCCACCGCCAGCACCCGGCGCGCGCCCTCGGCCAGAAGGCCACGGGTCAGGCCACCGGGACCGGGCCCGATCTCAAGCACATCACAACCAGTAAGGTCGCCGGCCTGGCGGGCGATCTTTGCTGTCAGGTTGAGATCCAGCAGAAAGTTCTGGCCCAGCGATTTGCGGGCGGACAGCTGATGCGTCGCGATGACCTCGCGCAGGGGGGGGAGGGTGTCGATCTGGCTCATCCCCTTCCTATGCGGCGAAATACCGGGCCAAGGCAAGGGGCTGCAGGCGTAAAAGGGTGGCGAGGGGTAGGATCAGTCAGAGGTCGCCAAGGCCATGCGCTGCGCCATTTTCAGCGCTTCGATCATGCTCGACGGGTTCGCCTGACCGGTCCCCGCGATATCAAAGGCGGTGCCATGATCCGGAGAGGTGCGGATGAAGGGCAAGCCAAGGGTGACGTTGACGCCGCGGTCGAAATCCAGCGTCTTGATCGGGATCAGCGCCTGATCGTGATACATGCAGACCGCCGCATCATAGCGGGCGCGGGCGGCAGCATGAAACATCGTATCCGCCGGAAGCGGCCCGGTCAGAGACATGTCCGGCGATTGCAGCTCGGCGATCAGCGGAGCGATCCACTCCAGCTCCTCGCGGCCCATGGCGCCGCCTTCACCTGCATGCGGGTTGAGCCCGGCAACAGCGATGCGCGGCTTGGAAATGCCGAACTGACGCCGCAGGCCCTCGGCGGTGATGGCGATGGTTTCGCGCAGCAGATCCGGCGTCAGGGCGCGGGGCACCTTAGAAAGGGCAATATGGATGGTTGTCGGCACCACCCTCAGCTGGTCGCTCGCCAGCATCATCACCACCCTGTCGCGCCCTGCCAAATGGGCCAGGAATTCGGTGTGGCCGGGATAGGCAAAGCTCGCGCCGTCGATCAGCGCCTTCTTGTGAATGGGGGCGGTGCAGACGGCCGAGGCCTCGCCTGCGCGCACCAGCGATACGGCGGTTTCTATTGCGGCGATCACACCGGATGCATTGCGTGGGTCCGGTGTTCCGGTATTGGCGTCCCCGGCAAAGGGCACCTTCAGCACCGGCAGCGCCTGCGGGCAGATCGCTGCGGCATCCTGCGGCTGCGCAACCTCCTGATAAGGCGTGCCTGCAGGAAGGTGGCGCGGATCGCCGAGCCACAGCATGGGACAGCTGGTCCGCAGCTCAGCCCAAGCCTTGGCCGCGATTTCAGGGCCGATACCGGCCGGTTCGCCGCAGCTGATCGCGACGGGGCGCGTATGGGTCATTTTTCTTTGATCTGGGCGTCGGCGCGCAGCTGTTCCAGATAACTTTCGGACAGGGAATCAACCCGCTGCGCGGTCAGGGCATTGGCGACGGTTTCGCGGCTTTCACCTTCGCCGAGTTCGGCGGTGCGTCCGCACAAGCGCAGCAGAACCAAGGTGTTGCCGTTGTTGCGCGTCACTGCGGTCGAGGTTTCGCCGGGATCGAGTTTCGCAAGCTCGATCGCAATGTCGCGGTCAATCTCTGCCGGGGGCAGGCTGACACGATCCAGAACCGAAGGATCCTGACCCTTTGCCACCCCATAAAGATCGTCGCAGGTATCTGTCTGGGAGATGATGCTTTGCGCCTTAGCCAATGTCTCGGCACTGCGCCCTCCGGGCAGGTAATAGGCGGCGTAATCGATCGCGGCATAGCGTTGCGCACGTCCTGTGACCTCGCGCAGATCGCGCATCTGGAACAGGGCAACCGCGCCTTGCAGCGGCAGCGGGTCGGTCACCTCGCCGGGGCTGAGGGCCAGTACGACCTCTTGCAGCTGGGGCGGCAGTTTGGTGATCGGCATCCAGTTCAGCTGGCCACCACGTTCGCGGCTTTGGGCAGCGGAATACTGGCTGGCGGCGGCGGAAAAGGAATCATAGCTGCGCAATTGCGAGACCTGACGCGCCAGATCCTCGACCTGTGCGGCGTTTTGTTCGTTGATCGGCAGGATCAGCTCGGACAGAAGAACCTGAACGCTGCCGGAGCCAGCCTGACCCATGGCGCGGTCGATCTCTGCCTCGGTCGGGCGGGCGCGTGACAGGAAGCGGGCACCGACCAGATCACGCCAGCCCAGCCCGACGCGGGAGAAATCGCGCACGGTTTCCGGGTCGACGCCGCTTTCCTGCAGCGCCGACAGGAATTCGTTCAGCGACAGGTTGGCGCGCCCAGCCAGTTCAGTCATGCCTGCGGTGATCTCTTCTTCGCTGGGCTCAATACCAGCCTCAGCCATGGCCGCCAGTTTCAGGCGGTCATTGATCAGCTCCTTGCGGGCCGCCTTCATCAGGTCGCCCGGAACCCGCAGCACCCCCATGAAACGGGCGCGCTGTTCGAGTTCGTAATATGTAATGACTGAGTCATCGACCGTGATGGCAGGCGAGAACAACCCCTGCGCGGCGCCAGGCACCGGCGTCAGAAGAACGGCGCAGAGCGTCAGGGCCGTGGCCGACTTGGCCGCAAACCGCAGGCCGCGATGGATCAGGGAGGCCGGAGTCCGGAGGGTCAGGTATTGCTGCATGATCGCCTGTACTTTTTGTTGCCGCTGTTCACGGAGAACCCGTTCAACGCGATGGTAAACCCAAAATCGGTCGAAGGCTCAACACTTGTTGTAGATGTATAACGCCGGTTGAGCGAAACGTCGACGGTGACGCATTCATTGCTGTAGGCAAGGCCGATACCTGCCCGCGTGGCCTGTGCATCAGAGATGTCATAGCGCAGGTTGGCGCTGGCGCGCCAGGCCGGTGAAATCTCGTAGGAGCCGTCGAACCACATTTCCGAGGTCTCTTCGCTGCGCCCTTCGGCCGGGTCGGTGCCAAGCCACAGGTAGGTGCCCGACAACGACCCCTTTTCGTGGCGCCAATCGCCGCGGAATTCCGCCTTGGAAAAGTTCAGCGACCCGTTCAGTAGGCCGCGCGTGGTTAGCGACAGATCCTGGCTCAGCTTCAGCTGCCCTGCCATCAGGATATCTGAGGTGGTGCCGCCGAGGCCCGAGCTTTTGGTGAAGCGGGTGTCGGCATCCTGCCGGAAGATTTGTCCGACGGTGGCAAAGGCCTGCCATCCATTGACCGCGTAATGCGCCCAGTTGACCCCGTAGACCAGGGTCAGCCCGTCTTCGCGGGCATCGACAGCGGGGAAGCGAGACAGGGCCAGAAGATTGCCCTGATCGAATTCGACAAAGCCGCTTTCGTCGCCGGGCACCGCATCGCCGGTGACATCGCTCCAGCCCAGCTGGACGATGGGCTCCAGATAGCTGCGGTTGCCGGTGGCGCTGACCTTGCTCATCGGCAGGCGCAGGGTCAGGGCGCTGCGCGGCGTCAGCCGGGTTGCGGTGTTGTCAAACTTGGCGTCGTTGTAGATCGAAAACGCATCTGTCGCAGCGCCGGCCTGCCACTCGGCCACCAGGCCACTCGCGAAATGCCATTGACGGCGCCAGTCGATATCGGCGGTCACACGGGCAATGTCCCGGCCCAGCGGCAAGGCGCCGGTGCTGGTCTGATCCGACTGTCGGCGATGACCATGGGCTTCCAGCGTCAGACGCATTTCGCCACCGATGGCCTGCGGAAAATAGCGGCGCTGGAAGCTTACATCGGCGATGGCCGAGGGGATGAAATCCTGCTGTTCGCTGTCGCGCAGGGTCTTGTAGTGAAAAAGACCGGTCCGGAACATCATGTCACGCTGTGCCTTGGTCAGGGTCAGTTCCGAGCGCAGACGGTCCAGATCGTCGAGGCCGTAATCGGCAAGATAGGCGTCATCCGAGACGGTTTTTATGTCAAAGCCAAGGCGGACGTCGTGGGGTAGATCGAAACTGCCGGTCCCGAAGAAGTAACCGCGACTGTCGCCGGGTTGCAGATCATCCCGAGTATGGGCGCCCTCAAAGGTGATCGTACCGGTGCGGAAGGCCTGGCGGTAACGCGCCTCCAATGTGCGCGTCTTGCGCGAGACATAGGGCGATAGCGTCAGGTCCTTGTGGTCGCCGAGACGGAAAAAATAGGGGACCTTGAGGCCGGAGCCGAGGTTCGAGGTGGTCCGTACCGACGGGATCAGGAAACCGGTTGCCCGCTTCAGCGTCGGGTCGGGCAGGCGTATGCCAGGGAAATAGAACACCGGCACATCCAGAACCCGCAGCTGGGCGTTCTCGAAGTAGAGCTGCCGTTCGAGCTGGTCATGGGTCACGCGTTCAGCCCGGATCTGCCAGAGCGGCGGGCTTCCGTCCTCGCAGACGTGACAAGAAGTGACGGCTGTCTTGTAAAGCTGCGTATAGCGTCCGCTGACCCGGGTCATCTGCAGGGACGCCAGCTGCAATTGTTGCTGGAACACCATGCGCGCACTGCTCAGCAGGCCATTGCGCAGGTCCCGGTCCATTTCTGCGGCATTGGCAAGAATGACGATCTCGCCGCCCTGATCAATCCGGATCGGGCCTTCGATTTCCAGCGTGCCGGTGCTTTGGTCATAGGTGATCTTTTGTGCCTTGAGGCGGAGGTCACCCTGAAAGGCCTCGACATGGCCGCTGGCAACCAGCGTCCGGTCTGGCGCGATGAATACCCGGTCTGCAACCAGCATTGCAGGCTGTCGCGGCGCGGCAGCGGCATTGGTGTCCTGCGCTTGCACGGGGACGGTCAGGCCCAGCCACGGCAGCAGCACGGAAAGCAAAAGGGTGCGGCGCATATTAACCGTCCTCGGCATGCAAAAGCAGGCCCATAGTCAGCAGAATCGCGGCGACCGGTGGAGCCCAAGCGGCCAAGGCCACCGGAATCTGGCCGTTCTCGCCAAGAACCTGCGCAAAGTTTCGTATGAAATGAAGGCCAAAGCCCAGCACGACGGCCGTGAGGACCGCCAGACCTGTGCCGCCAAAGCGGGCATGGCGCATGGTGAAGGCCGCCCCGACAAGCACCATGGCCACCAAAAACAGCGGTCGGGCCAGTTCGACCTGATACCATACCTCGTAGCGTTTGGTGGAAAATCCGGCCTCGGCCAGATCGCGGATGGTGGCGGGCAGGTCATAAACGGAAATCCCGTCAGCGGTGCCCAGCGTGTCGCGGATGCGGTCGGTGGTCAGGGTGGTCGGTACCAGCAGCACCTCATGCTCGGCCGAGCTGGTTTCGGGGTTCAGGCCGACGGCCAGAGGCCAGACCTTGGCCTTGGTCAGCAGCCAGTCGCCGCCCTGCAGCCGGGCGCTTTCGGCGACGATCTGACGGATTGGTGTGCCGCCGGGGGCGTAGTCGAGAATGGTGATGTCGAACAGTTTGATACTGTCGGCATCGCCGTTTTCCAGGCTGGAGTCTTGCTGCTCGCCCGCGTAGCCCGACGCGTGAATCACCGATTGCCCCTGCGGGCTACCCTGACGTAGCCACAGCCCCTCGCCGGACAGCGACAGCGCCGAGGGGCCGCCGTTGCGATAGGTTTCCGAAAGGGTTTTGAAACGGTTGGTCGTCGCCGCAACGATGGGGTTCAGGGTGCTGAGGGCCAGAATGCCGATCAGCGCGGCTACCAGAACCGGCGCGGCCAGCGCCCGAATGCCAGAGCGACCGATGGCTCTGGTCACCACCAGCTCACTGCTGCGCGCGAGCCCAACGAACAGCACGATGGTGCTGAGGATCATGATCAGCGGTAGAAACTCATCAAAGGCCGCGGGCGCATTCAACAGGGTTAGCCCGATCAGCTTTCCCGCGTTGAGGTTCAGACTGTCAAAACGGCGGAACTGCTCGCTGAGGTCTATCAGCACCACCAGCGTCATCAGAACGCCGGCGATGACTAGGAACCACTGCGCAAACCTGCGGGCATAATAGAGGTCAAGTTTCACGCCAGCTGATCCCCCGTTTCTGTCCGTCGCCGTCTGCGTAGCAGGCCGGGATGGCTGGCCAGATGCAGAAACAGCAGAGCAATCGCAAGGCCGCTCAGCGCGGGGAGATAAATCAGCGGCCAAAGATCGGGGTTCTTCAGAACGGGTTCCGAGACGATACCACGCAGGCCCTCGACCCCGATCAGCAACACGAAGGCCATCAACGCCTGCCGCCAGACCCCAAAGCGCGAAAATGTGCCCAGCATCAGCGCGGAAAACCCGATCAGGGCGACGGTGACGCAGATCAGAGCCCGGGCAAACCGCAGATGCAGCTCTTCGGTCAGGGCGCCACGCGAATAACCGTCACTGGCCTTGATCGCCTCCTGCGCGGTCATGAGTTCCAGGCTGGGAATGGCCCGGATGTTGCGCGTCGCTTGTCCCGCCTTTTGCGTCAGTGAGCTGATATCGTAGGAAAAGTCAGAAAAGACGGTGGTCGACATCGTCTGGGTCTTGTGATCCAGCCGCTGCGCCATGCCATCCACCATGATGAGATGGGCCTTGTCGCCATCGCGCACCAGAAAGGCGCGGGCGCCTGTGTAGGTGACCGATTGCTCTGGATCGCGCCGGTCCGAAAGGAACACGTCGTTGAGAGTGCCGTCAGGGTCGATTTGCCGGATGTAGAAGGTGACCCCCTTGGCTGGGTGCAGGAATTTGCCTTCGGTCAGCAGGCGGGCTGTGACATTGCGCGACACCTCCCGTTCGCGCAGCGCAAGCTGGTTGATCGAGGACGGCAACAGGAAATGCGTCAGCACTGACATCATCAGCGCGGTAATGATGCCAAAAGCCAGCGCCGGGCGGGCCATTTGCCAAGGGCTGGTTCCCGTCGCGCGCAGCACCGTCAGCTCGCTTTCATTGTGCAGCCGGTTGGTCACCCAGACCGAGGCGGCAAAGGCGGCGACTGGCAGCACCATGCGGATCAGATTCGGCAGCGTCAGGGCGGTGAATTCCAGGAAGACCAGCGCCGATTGCCCGTCTCCGATCAGCCGGTCGAACAGCACCACGGCCCGGTTCACCCAGAACACAGCTACAAGGATGAGCGCAAAGAAGCCGAAGAACAGCAGGTATTGCGACAGCACATATCTGTCGTAGCGTGACACCTGATCCCCCCAGATCTTGCGGTTGTGATTGCGCCGCAGCTTAAAGGATTTGTCCGGCGGGGAAAACTGCAATCTGCACAGCCGACAGGCAATGATCAAAGCCGGGCGCGGCGTGCAATCCGCAGGGCTGGTCAAGCCGTCAAGCACAGGGTAGCTGTTGCAAAACCATGTAAAAGACCGACAGGAGCCCATGCGATGAGCACTCTGACCCCGATCCGTTTTGATGACTATGATCCCAAGACCCTGGCCGAAATGACTGGCCATGTCGCGGTTCTGGTGACGCCGGAGGGGACAATGGATCAGGCGGCGCGTACCGCCAACCGTCTGGGCAAGGGAGGCATTGCCCGGCTGATCGAATCGGATGGGTTCAAAAAGGCAAAAACCGGCTCGGTGATCACCATGGCCTGGCCTGCTAGCCTCGCCGCTGAGGCTCTGCATGTACTGGTGCTGCCCAAACGCGCCAGCCAGACCGAGGCCCGAAAGGCCGGCGCTGAACTGGCAAAACGCGCAGGCGGCAAGGCGCTTACCGTGATGGCGGGACCGATGCCTCGGGCGGCAGATCTGGCGCTGGGGCTGGCCCTGCGGGCCTATGGGTTTGATCAGCACAAGACCGCTGCCGATGAGGCACCGAAGGGGGAAGTGGTGATCGCGCATAAATCACCGGAGGAGATGGCGACGGCTTTCGCTCCGCTCCTGGCGGTGGCTGAAGGCGTGCATATGACCCGCGATCTAATCAACGAGCCGGCGAACGTGCTGACCACCACCGAGTTCGCGCGCCGGATCGAAGAGCTTTCCGATATCGGTCTTGAGGTCGAAATCCTCGACGAGGCAGCGCTTGCAGAGCTGGGCATGCATTGCCTTCTGTCGGTGGGGCAGGGATCGGACAGCCCGTCCAAAGTCGCCGTCATGCAATGGCAGGGCGGCCCGAGCGATGCCGCGCCGCTGGCGCTAGTGGGCAAGGGGGTTGTGTTTGACACTGGTGGTATCTCGCTGAAACCGGCTGTGGGCATGGAAGACATGACCATGGATATGGGCGGCGCCGGTGTTGTGACCGGTACCATGAAGGCGCTGGCCCTGCGCAAGGCAAAGGCCAATGTCGTGGGTCTGGTTGGTCTGGTCGAGAATATGCCATCGGGCAACGCCACCCGGCCCGGCGATGTGGTGAAGACGATGAAGGGCGACACGGTTGAGGTCATCAATACCGATGCCGAAGGTCGTCTGGTTCTGTGCGATGTACTCTGGTACGCGCAGGAGCGGTTCAAACCGGCGGGGGTGATCGATCTGGCCACCCTGACGGGGGCGATCATCATCGGTCTTGGCCACGAAAACGCTGGCGTCTTCTCCAATGATGACAGCCTGTGCAATGGTTTCCTGAAATCCGCCGCAGCCGAGGATGAAGGCGCATGGCGTCTGCCTCTGGGGCAAGCCTATGATGATCAGCTGAAATCGCGCATTGCCGATATGAAAAACGTCGGCGGCCGTCCTGCAGGTTCGATCACCGCCGCTCAGTTCCTGCAACGGTTCATTCAGGACGGCATGCCGTGGATCCATCTGGATATCGCGGGCGTCGCCTCGGTTAAGACCGAAACCGCCTATGCACCCAAAGGGGCGACGGGCTGGGGCGTCATGGCGCTGAACCGGCTGGTGCAGGATCGGTTCGAGGCCGAATGACACAGCCATGGGGGCCGCCTATTTCTATCATCTGACGCGCAGGCCACTGCAGGATACGCTGCCCGTGCTGCTGGATAAGGCGCGCGGCGCAGGCTGGCGTATTGCTGTGCGGGGCCAAAGCCCGGATCGCATGGCCTGGCTGGATGAACGCCTGTGGCTTGGGGGCGATGACGCCTTCCTGCCGCACGGGCTGGCGGGCGGTCCGCATGATGCGTTGCAGCCTATCCTGCTGACCACCGAAGCCGAGGCGGCAAACACGCCCAGCTGCGTCATGGCGGTGGATGGGGCAGCGGTTTCACCAGAAGAGGTGCAGGCGCTGGAGCGCGTCTGTATCCTGTTTGATGGTACCGACCCCGAGGCGGTGCAGCATGCCCGCGTGCAGTGGAAAACCCTGACCGATGCAGGCTGTTCGGCGCAATACTGGTCCGAAGAAAGCGGGCGCTGGGAAAAGAAGGCTGAGAAGTGATACTTTCCCGCCGGAGCGCCGGGATCTAGGAAGCGCGGGACTGTTTGTCCTTGGTCCAGAGCAGGAAGTCGGAGTGCACTGTCACTTCGGCAAAATGGGGCTTGGGTTTACCAAAGAGGTAGCCCTGCAGATAGGTGACGCCGATGGCGTGCAGCAGGCGGGCCTGTTCAACGGTTTCCACCCCTTCGGCCACGGTATGCACACCGAACCGTTCAGCAATCATGACGCTGCCTTCGATGATGGCGCAGCGTTGATCGTCGATCTGCTGAACAAAGGATTTGTCGATCTTAAGCGCCGAAATCGGCATTTCGTGCAAGCGTGACAGCGAGGAATAGCCGGTGCCGAAATCGTCGATGTGTACTTCGATGCCCTTGGCGTGCAGTGAATTTAGAACCGCGATGATCTGGTTTTGATTCCGGGCGTCAAAAATCGTTTCTGTCACCTCAAGGATCAGCGACCGGGCGGACAGGCCGTATTTTTCAAGGTAACCCAGAATGAAGTCTGCGAACCCGGGCACAACCAGCTGCCGCAGCGAGATATTGAGCGCCAGTTTCACATGTGAATCGCGTCCAAGTTCTTCGGTGTAGGTCGAGAGTGCCGTATCCAGCACATATTCGCCGATGCGGACGATCTCGCCGATGTCTTCGGCGATGGGAATAAACTCTTCCGGGCTGACACGGCCAAGGATCGGATTGTCCCAGCGCAGCAGAACCTCGTAGGAATGCAACGAGAAATCATCCGCATGCACGAGCGGTTGAAAGGCCAGGTGCATTTCATTGGCAGGCACCGCGTGTTTCAGGCGCTGGGCAATGATCAGGTGGCGCTCTTTTTCTTCAACCAGCTCTTTGGAGAACAGCAGCGTGTTGCCGCGTCCGGTCCGCTTGATCTCTCCGGCGGCCAGATCCGCAGATCTGATCGCCTCGCTGACGGCGACCGGACGGGGGCGCGAGACGGCGAGACCGGCGCTGAACCCCACGGTGACCTCCTGGCTAGAGAAGATGATGGGCTTTTCGATAATGGCGCGCAGTTGTTCGGTGAATTCATAGCCGATGTCGATGCAGCGCTCTTCAGGCACGGCAACCAATCCTACGAATTCGTCTCCGCCCCAACGGCAGAAGGCCGCGTGTTCCGGCGCGGCGTCAGCCAGACGTTCGCCGATTTCTGCAAGGGCGCAGTCCCCGGTGGCATGGCCCATGCCGTCGTTGATCTGCTTGAACCGGTCCAGATCGATGAAGATCACCACAAATGCATATCCGTCAGGGATATTGGGTTGCTGATCCTCCACCCATTGAATGATGCCACGGCGATTATACAGCTGGGTCAAGCTGTCATGTTCCGCCAGCCGTTTCAGGTCTCGGGTGCGTTTCTTGACCCGGTCTTCCAGCGTTGCATTGAGTTCGGTCAGGGCTTCCTGCTGGACGCGCAGGTCCTGGACCAGTTCGTGATTGCGCAGTTGCAGACGGATCGAATGGCGTAGGATATTGTAGTTGCGTTGGTGTGTGACCAACATGACGGCCATGAAGACGGCAACCAAAGTGGCGAGAGCGAATTCCGGCACAGGCTGCAGGCACAGTTCAGCGATGATCAGCGTCAGCAGGGTGGCAATATAGATACGGCCCGTGTTTGCCACCGGCGCGAGCACCCCGGTCGCCCCGGAGGCCATGGCAGAGACGACGATGACGGTGAAATACTTCAGGTCCTGATTGCCGCTTTGCAGGGCAGCATGCAGCAGGCCCCCCCAGATCAGACTGCCAAGAAATGTGCCGAGGAAATAACGCCGACTGGCACCGACTGCCAGAGATGAGCCAGGATCGGTTTCCTGCGACAGGTGCCTTTCGTCCCGCGCTGCCAGGATCGTCCGGCCAATGGACAACGTCAGCAGACAGGCGGTCAGAGTATCGACCAAGGTACTGCCTTGCCCCGTGTACTGGAACTGGGCGTAGACGCCCAGGACGCAAGCGACGTTCACGAAGAGATTGGACAGATGGTTGCGATAGGCGTGCTTAAGGAGGCTCAGCCCGATCCGCTGTTCCTGCGCTTGACAGTCCCTTTCGGCTCCGGCGGCTCCACCGTCTCCTTCTGGGCTATGTTGCGGAAACTGTTCCGTCACCTCGTCCAACCTTCGCACTGCGCCTTGGCAGATCCTGCCTTGCGCCGGACAATTCCGGACCTGTTACGTCCTGAACCGCCTCCTGTGACCAGCCCGCGTCAATACTGCTTGGCACGGGCCATACCAATGTCTTGCTAAGTGTCGGGGGTTACTTTTGTGTTTATATTCAGCAATTCATATACGGGGCAGAGCGCAGGCTCCGCATCTGACGTGACGGCACTTGCGCGCCGCTCCCCGGGAGCGGCGCGCAAGCGCGCTAAATTGGTCGCTATCAGCCGTAGTGGGCGACGGGCGTACCGGCAATTGCCGCCATGTTCAAAAGCCCCCGTGCGGTGATCGACGGGCTGACGATATTGGCGCGGTTGCCCATGCCCATCAGGATGGGGCCGACCTCCAGCCCGTCCGAGCGCATTTTCAGGATGTTGCGCACGCCACTGGCTGCATCCGCATGGGCAAAGACCAGCACATTGGCGGCGCCTTCCAGCCGGGAATTGGGGAAGATCCGCCCGCGCAACTCAGGATCCAGCGCGGTGTCGATGTTCATTTCGCCTTCGTAGATGAAATCGCGTGGCTTATCGTCCAGAATGTCTATGGCGTCGCGCAGCCGGGCACCGGTGTCGCAATCGATATTGCCGAACTGAGATTGCGAGCACAGGGCAATTTTGGGCTCCAGACCAAAGCGGCGCACGTGGCGGGCGGCGCCCATCACGGTCTGGGCGATCTGCTCAGGCGTGGGTTCGATCCGCACCTGGGTATCGGCGATGAACAGCGGGCCGTCCTCAAGGATCATCATCGACAGGGCGCCGTGGGGCGCATAGGTGCCGCCGCCCAGAACCTGGGTCACATAGTTAAGGTGCCAGCGGTATTCGCCAAAGGTGCCGCAGATCAGGCTGTCCGCCTCGCCGCGGTGCACCATGATGGCGCCGATGGCCGTGGTATTGGTGCGCATGATCGCCTTGGCCAGATCCGGGGTCACGCCCTTGCGCTGCATCAGCTTGTGATAGCTGTTCCAGTAATCGTAATAGCGCGGATCGTTCTCCGGGTTGACGATCTGGAAATCGCTGCCGGGTCGGATGCGCAGGCCCATCTTCTCGCAGCGTGCCTCGATCACATCGGGGCGGCCGATCAGGATCGGGGTTTCGGTGGTCTCTTCCAGCACCTCCTGCGCGGCGCGCAGCACCCGTTCATCCTCGCCCTCGGCAAAGACGATGCGGCGGGCGGCAGCGCGGGCGGCTTCGAACACCGGTTTCATCAACAGCGCCGATTTGAAAACGGTCTGGTTCAGTTGGGCGCGATAGGCGGTCAGATCCGCGATCGGGCGGGTGGCAACGCCACTTTTCATGGCGGCGCTGGCCACGGCAGAGGAGACAACCCCCACAAGGCGCGGATCAAAGGGTTTCGGGATCAGGTAGTCGGCGCCGAATGTCAGTTGTTCGCTCTGATAGGCCGCCGCCGCCTCGGCCGAGGTGGTCCGGCGCGCCAGTTCCGCGATGCCTTCGACGCAAGCGATCTGCATTTCGTCGTTGATCTCGGTCGCGCCGACGTCCAGCGCGCCGCGGAAGATGAACGGGAAACACAGGACGTTGTTGACCTGATTGGGGAAATCGCTGCGCCCGGTGGCGATGATGGCATCGGGGGCAACCTTGCGGGCCTCATCGGGCATGATTTCCGGCGTCGGGTTGGCAAGGGCAAAGATGATCGGTCGCTTGGCCATCTGGGCGACGTGATCCGGTTTCAAAACATTGGGACCGGAGAGGCCGAGGAACAGATCGGCGCCGTCGATCACATCCTCCAGTGTGCGCAGATCGGTTTTCTGGGCAAAGGCGGCTTTCATCGGGTTCATGTCTTCGGTGCGGCCTTCGTAGACCAGACCATGAAGGTCACAGAGCCAGATGTTTTCCCGTTTGACGCCCAGTTTCATCAGCATGTTGAGACAGGCAATGCCCGCTGCGCCGCCGCCGGTCGAGACGACCTTGATGTCCTCAAAGGATTTCTTGGCCACATGCAGCGCGTTGCGGGCGGCGGCTCCCACCACGATGGCGGTGCCGTGCTGGTCGTCGTGGAACACCGGAATGCCCATTCGCTCGCGGCAGATCTTCTCGACGATGAAGCAATCGGGCGCCTTGATGTCTTCTAGGTTGATGGCGCCGAATGTCGGTTCCAGCGCGCAGACCAGATCGGCCAGCTTCTCCGGATCGCTTTCGTTCAGCTCCAGGTCGAAACAGTCGATGCCCGCGAAATTTTTGAACAGGACCGCCTTGCCTTCCATCACCGGTTTCGAAGCGAGCGGGCCTATATTGCCCAGCCCCAGAACCGCGGTGCCGTTGGTGACAACCGCCACCAGGTTGCCGCGCGAGGTATAGCGCGCGGCGGTGCCTGCCTCTGCTTTGATCTCAAGGCAGGCCTCGGCGACGCCGGGGGAGTAGGCCCGCGCCAGATCGCGGCCATTGGCCATCGGTTTGGTCGCACGGATCTCCAGCTTACCGGGGCGGGGGAATTCGTGATAGCGCAGCGCGGCGTCGCGCAGGTTCGGGGTATCGGACATGGGGCCCTCCAAGACTGATAGTTTAGCGTTAAACTATATTGCGCCGGAGGGGAACAGGGTTTTCGGGGCGGTCTCGGCGGCGGGCGGATCCTTGCATATTTTATCCAATCGGATCACTCTGCCGGGCAGAACCGCACCGACCGTCTGAGGGAGAAGAGAGATGGCCGAGACCATCGCAGAAATGCGCCTGCCCACGCAGGAGCTACGCGACGATATTCCGTTTTATACTAGGGTCTGTGGACATTCAGGATTCCCAAGCTGGCTGAAATCTGATTCAAGCTTCCAAAATGGAGGTTTGAATGAACGAAGAGCGGTTTGTGTTGACAGATGAGGTCTGGGTCCGCCTTGCGC
>NZ_JBDOQR010000026.1:0-59229 GCF_039839315.1 Phaeobacter sp. CAU 1743
GCTGCAAGCCTACACCCTCTGGGTGACCCATGAAACACGCCCCTATCAGCCGCCAACACTATGATTTATATGTGAAATACAACGGTCAAGACAGCGAAATCAGCGATCTACTTGGGGAATGTGGGCTTAATGGGTTGATCACGATTTTTTTCCCAAAATGGGGAAAATTCCGCTAATATTTCCGGGTCAATATCGTCATATAGGGCCGCACGAAAAATCGGGTGTGGCCCTAACGATCCGGAGTATCACAATGAGCATTGATCTTTCTTCCATGTCGCGCAGCGAACTTGTTGAGCTGAAATCTCAAATTGATGCGGCAATTAAATCGGCAGAAATCCGCGAACGTCAGGAAGCCCTGAAAGCCGCCGAAGCCGCTGCTGCCAAATACGGTTTTGCTCTGGAAGAGATTACCGGTGGCAACCAGCGTGGCGGCGGTAAAAAACAAAAAGCGGCCGCCAAATACCGCAATCCGAACAATCCCGAAGAAACCTGGAGCGGCCGTGGCCGTAAACCGCACTGGGTGCATGCTGCCCTGACCGCCGGAATGGATATCTCGGATCTGGAAATCTGATCCTGACCGGACTGGAGAAACGCAGTGACAATCCATATTGGCGCCAAAAATGGCGAGATTGCCGAAACGGTTCTGATGCCCGGCGATCCTTATCGCGCGAAATGGGCGGCAGAAACCTTTTTACAGGACGCCCGTCTGGTAAATGACGTCCGGGGCATGCTGGGATTTACCGGCAGCTGGAACGGCAATCCGGTGACAATTCAGGGGAGCGGCATGGGAATGCCATCGCTTTCCATTTACGCAAATGAGCTGATCCGGGATTTTGGCGCCAAAACCCTGATCCGTATCGGCTCCTGTGGTGGCATGCAGAAAACGGTTGGACTGAGAGATGTCATCCTCGCGATGACGGCCACCACTGCTGGATCCCCCTCGGACACGATCTTCAAAGAGGTCAATTTCGCCCCTTGCGCTGACTGGTCGCTGCTGCAGGCCGCTGCGCGGGCCGCCGAGGCACGTGATGTCACCACCCACGTGGGCGGGATTTATTCTTCGGATACCTTCTATGACGAACGGCCGGACCTCAATGAACAGATGGTGCGCCACGGCATTCTGGGCGTCGAGATGGAAGCCGCCGAGCTCTACACTCTTGCGGCGCGCTATGGCTGCCGGGCGCTCGCGGTTCTGACAGTGTCGGACCATCTGCAAACCGGCGAAGCGCTGCCGTCGGATCAGCGCGAGCGCAGCTTTGGCGATATGGTGGAAATCGCGCTGGAAGCCGCCTTCGCCTGAGACTGGCGCGGCCACGACCTCTACGGAACATAAGAAAGGCAGCGGATCGCCTCCGCTGCCTTTTTTCATGTGCTTGCGTCAGGCGATGGCGCAGCGCGCGGCACGCGCGCTGCCGGGCCCAAGGCTTTTGCGGCCCCCGGCAGGGGGCTGCAAAGAGACGCGGGAGAGCCCGCTTTAGCGGCCGTGACTGCGGTCGTAGCCATTCACCGGCGGGCTGCTCCATCCCTCCAACGCGCCCGCAGCGGGGGCAAAGACCTCTACCAGCAGCGGATGGCATGCGGCGGTATCGCTGGAATGCTCGGAGGAGCAATCCCCGCCGGGGCAGGCGCTGAGCGCCCCCAGCAGGTCTATCTCCGCAAAAAACTCCAGGTAATCGCCGGGGCGCACCGGGCTGGCCTTCATGAAATACTGCCCGGTGTCGCGGGTAAAGCCAGTGCACATGAAAACGTTCAGCACGTCATGCACATGTGGTTCGGCCTCCACAAGGCTCACGCCCAGATGATCGGCCAGCGCCCGGGTCAGGTTGGAGTGGCAACAATGGTGGTACTGGCTGCCCGCCAGCAGATTGCCGGTATAGGGATCACAGCGGGTGCCGATCACATCGTGCACCGATCCGCCATAGGCATCCATGCCGTACCACTCCAGCGTATCCTCGGTGATGGTGGCCATTGGGCGCAGATACGGGAAACCGGTCCACATGCGCTCCCCGCTGGTCAGGTGGGCGCCATGCAGGGCGCGGCTCTTGCCGGAATAGAAACGCTCGGACAGGTCATTGCGGTTCCACAGGTTGAGATCCCCCACCTGCGGCCCCTCGACCGAGGAGATGCGGAAGAAATGCCCGGCGGGCACTTCGAAACAAGCGGCATCGCGGGCCGGAACCAGCACCTCGCCGGTCTTCTCCGCGCCCTCGCGCGCTGCCCGGTAGAGCGGTAGATCCGGCACCGGCAGTGTTTCATTGGGATAGCAGATGACCGGTTTGACGGCCTTGCGGGCCTCGGCGTCTGCCGGGGCGGGATGATGGGTATGGGTCATGGTCGCAAGGGCTCCTCGTGTCTGGGTACCGTGTGTCCTCTTCCATTGCGCGCAGGACAGGCCTCGCCCGTGGTGGGGGCAAAGCCCCCGCCTTGGGGGCGGGCGGGGGCTGTCCGGCCTATGGCCGAACAAGCGGTCGATCTGCGACGATGGGCGCGGTGTCCGGTTGTCGTTCTCTGCATTCAAAAAACCAAAGGCGTCCGGGTACAAGCCCCGAACGCCCTTGCGACCTTCAAATTTCCCTGATCATGGCCCGCGCCGGGGTCAGATCACCACCACATCCAGCGGCGGGAAGCCATTGAACCCGACCGAGGCATAGGTCGAGGTATAGGCACCACAAGCATGGATCACCACGCGATCCCCTGCCTTGAGGCCAAGCGGCAGCTGGTAGGGCTGCTTTTCATAAAGCACATCCGCGCTGTCGCAGGAGGGCCCCGCCAGAACGCAAGGCCCAGTGCTCTCATGATCGCGGTCAGAGGTGATGCGATAGCGGATCGCCTCATCCATGGTTTCCGCCAGCCCCGAGAACTTTCCGATATCCAGATAAACCCAGCGGTGCAGGTCGCTGTCGTGTTTGCGCGACACCAGCAGCACCTCGGCCACAATGGCGCCTGCCTCGGCCACCAGACCGCGGCCCGGCTCGGCCATCACCTCGGACGCATCGGGGAAACGTGCATCAACCTGCGCCATCACCGCGCTGGCATAATTACTCGGCCCCATCACAGTATTGACGTAAGACGCCGGAAAACCGCCACCGATGTTCAGAAGGCGCATGGAATGGCCTGCATCTTTTGCGGCCTGCCAGACAACGTGGACCTGATCGAGCGTCGCCCCCCACATCATCGGGTCACGTGTCTGCGAGCCGACATGGAAGGACAGACCATCGGCCACGAGGCCCAGCGTGCGCGCACGATCCATCAGCGCCAGCGCCATATCCGGGGTGCAGCCGAACTTGCGGCTGAGCGGCCAGTCCGCGCCGGTCGCATCCACCAGAAGACGCACACAGACATGGGCGCCGGGGGCATGTTCGGCCAGTTTCTCCAGTTCCTCCACCGCGTCGACCGCGAAATGGCGGATGCCAATGCCATGGGCAAAGGCGATGTCAGCCGGGCGTTTGATGGTGTTGCCAAAGGTGATCTGATGCGGCGCGGCACCGGCGGCCAGGCACATCTCGATCTCGGCGCGGCTGGCGGCATCAAAGTTCGAGCCCAGCGCGCACAGCCGGCGCAGGATGTCAGGCGCCGGGTTGGCCTTCACAGCATAGTGGATGCGGGCACGGCCCAGACCACGGGCAAGCCCCATATACTGACGCGCCACTGCCTCACTGTCGATGACCAGCGTCGGGCGCTCAAAACAGGTGTTGGCAATGTAGGTGAGGTGGCGGGGGACAGGGTGCGCGTCGTCGCGGACATCCGGTCCGGTCACATTTACATTCATGGTCATCTCCAAAAGACCCGGCCATATATGACCGCTCAGTTCCATCAGAGACGTTACCGTCGCTACGTAACCCTAGGGATCTGAACCCTTTCGACAGAGGCGCGTGCGTTGGCGTCTTAAGCGCGCATATCGGGCAAACCTTTGAGTCGTTCAAGTGGTTTTCTGCACGAGGCTGCGGATTTTTTCAGCGCCCCGAAAGCTGCACTGAATCGGCAACGCCCGGCCCTACCCCAGAGGTGCAACCCTCGCGTCAGAAATACGCCATCTGCCGCGTGTCCCGCGCCGCGCATCGCGCGGCGCTACGCCCAAGGGCGAAAGGCAGCCTCTGGCTGCCGTATCGTGCGCGGGAGATCCCCCGGCGCCCCGATCAGCGCCCTGCCCCACTCTGTCTTGCGGGGTTTAGGCATTGGCGCGGCGCCGCATCGCCCGGCTGCACCGCTCCGCAAAAGGTGCAGCGCCACTGGCCCTTGCTGCGCTCGGCGCGCCAGCGGCAGTTGCGGGTCAGCGAAGACGTGTTATGGCGCCAAATGAAATAAGCAAAGACACCGGCGAGAAGGATCAGCAGAAGAATGGGCATACGCGCTGTCTAGCGCCCTCCTGCAAGCCTATCAATCCGGCCTCAGCCAAGGTGCCCGGGTCAGGCTGCCTCGTAGTAAGGTGCGTAGGCGGCAACCGGCTGCTCTTCACGCGGCTGCGGCAGGGCAGCGGGGGTGAAATAGGCCCATGCCTGCTCCAGATCCTTGAGCGCTGCGGCGGCTTTGTCTTCGATGAGTTTGGCGGTCTGTGCGACGGTATTTTCCATGGAAACATGTCCTTGTGTTCAGGCTGCTTCCTCCCTTGGCCAGAACATATGCAAGGAACGCAGGCGTGAGCAGGTCGCTTTTGAGCAAAGTCGCCATGCAGAAATGACAAACCTTTGATCCAAGAAGACCTGGCGCGGCGGCAACTCTGCCGCCCCACAAACGGGCCATGGCTGAACAGCCCGCACATCATCCGATCAGCAGATGCCCGGCCAGCCCAAGCGCAAAGCCTGCCACGGCCCCCAGAGACGGCGCCGAACTGCCCGCCTCATGCACTTTCGGAGCAATGTCCTGAAACAGCAGATACAGGATCCCGCCCGAGGCAAAGACCATGATCACGTCCAGGATATGCGACTGCTGTTCCAGCCAGATCAGCCCCACTGCGGCACAAAGCGGGCCAAGGGCTGCCAGGCCGACAAACAGCAGCAGCACGTGCCAGGCAGGACTGTCGCAACGCCAGATATCGCGGAATGCGGCAAAGCCTTCGGGCACGTTCTGCAAAAAGATCATCAGCGCCAGCAACAGCGCGGTGCCGTCCTCCGCACTCAACATGGCGCCAAGGGCCAGCGCCTCAGGCAGGAAATCCAGCAGCATGGCAAACAGCAGCGCCAGGCTGCCCTGCCCCCGGGACATGCCCTTGTCGATCCAGTAGAACGCGAGCCCGCCTGCCCCCAGCCAGAACAGGGCTTCCATCGGCGTCAGCATTCTTGTTCCCTCGGGGATAAGCACCAGCGCTACCGCGCTCAGCAGGGCGCCACCGCCAAAGGAGGTAACCCAGGACAGCACCGCTTTGTGAAGCTCTGCATCGCGGATGTTCTCGATCCACGCCAGCACACCACCAATCGGCAGCGCCAAGCCGGCAAAACCAGCCAGAACAAGGGCAGAGATGAAAGGATCCATGCCGGTGACTTAGACAGGTTTGGCAAAGCGCGGCAAGGAGGAGCGGCGCCCCCAGCCCAAAAGAAACCGCCGCGACGAGGGACTCGTCGCGGCGGATCAGATTTCAAAACCGTTTTTGGGATCAGACGGCGCGTTCGACCATCATCTGCTTGATATGAGCAATCGCCTTGGCCGGGTTCAGGCCCTTCGGGCAGGTCTTGGCGCAGTTCATGATGCTGTGGCAGCGATAAAGCTTGAACGGATCTTCCAGCTGATCCAGACGCTCGCCAGTGGCTTCATCGCGGCTGTCGATGATCCAGCGGTAGGCGTGCAGCAGCGCGGCCGGGCCGAGGTAGCGATCACCGTTCCACCAGTAGCTCGGGCAGGAGGTCGAGCAGCTGGCGCACATCACGCATTCATAAAGACCGTCCAGCTTCTTGCGGTCCTCGATGGACTGTTTCCACTCCTTGGCGGGGCGGTTGGTCTTGGTTTCCAGC
The DNA here is from genome assembly GCF_039839315.1 of Phaeobacter sp. CAU 1743. Classification (NCBI taxonomy): domain Bacteria; kingdom Pseudomonadati; phylum Pseudomonadota; class Alphaproteobacteria; order Rhodobacterales; family Roseobacteraceae; genus Phaeobacter; species Phaeobacter sp. CAU 1743. The sequence continues at coordinate 5,946 of NZ_JBDOQR010000026.1, forward strand.
CAGGGCATGATCGAGGCATGCTGGGCGTAGAAATGGGTGAGATCGGGAATAAGATCCTTCACCACCGGCATATGCGGCAGCGGGTAGATCTTCACATCGCCCTTCACCTCATCAAGGCCATAGATACAGGCCAGCGTGTTGATCCCGTCGATGTTCATCGCGCAGGAGCCACAGATGCCTTCGCGGCAGGAGCGGCGGAAGGTCAGCGTCGGATCGATCTCGTTCTTGATCTTGATCAGCGCGTCCAGAACCATGGGACCGCATTTGTCCATGTCCAGGAAATAGGTGTCGACCTGCGGGTTCTTGCCGTCATCCGGGTTCCAGCGATAGATCTGGAACTTGCGGACATTGGTTGCGCCTTCAGGCTTGGGCCACGTCTTACCCGTGGTGATCTTGGAGTTTTTCGGAAGTGCGAATTCGACCATAGATCTGTCTCCTTGCTTAGCCGCCCATCGTCAGGGACCAAAGCGGTGCCTGCAGACAGGAGATCGGATGAACCGGCGCGGGGCGACCCTGCCGGAAAGCGAGTGTTGCGCCCAAAAGGGCGTCAGCGTTGTTATCTGCGGGGGCCATCATGCCAGCCCTCCGTTTGCCATTGGCGCCTTGGCCGCGATGCCGGACAGCACGGCAGCATCTGCGGGGAACAGGCGCGACAGCCGGTCGGTGAGCGCGGTATCGCGCGCCGCAAGGTGCAGCACCGCCTGATATTCCGCATCCCCGGCCATCTGGCGCCAGCGTTGATCGGTTTGCAGGTCTTCGGCGCTCTGCGCCTCTTTCTGGAAAGAGGAGCCACCGCCATAGCGCTGCACCGTGCCAAGGGTATTGTCGCGCGCCTCAAGACCCAACTCACCCAGCAACGCGGCGCGATAGGCCGCGTCACCGCACCAGCGATCATAAGAGATGCAGCTGATCGCCAGATCGCGGGCCTGTTCGACCAGTCCCAGCAGCCGGGTATAGGTGTCCATGGCGCGCAGCAGGATCGCGTTGCGCCGCACCAGGCTGTACCCGGAATTGCCCTGCATCTTTTTCAAAAGCGAGGCGGACCAGTTTAGGAAACTGCGATAGATCACCACGTTGCGGGTCAAGAGCCCCTCATCAAAGGGACCAGAGACCTGCCGCTCGCCGGTGAATTCAGCCGGAGAGGTATCCTCGTAGGACATCACCAGAAGAGCACCATTGCCTGCCGTACCTGCAACCGAAGCCATGTCACGCAGCGCCTTGTGCTGGGGCGCGTGGGCACCATCCACTTCGATCCCGCGAAAGGACCGGAACGGATCGCTGCCCGGCTTGCAATTGTTAAGGAACACCGACCGTCCGCCCGGCGCATTGCGTTGCATCCACCCCACGATGGCGTGGTTGCCCGAGCGGCGCATGCCGAACAGGCGCAGGGCAACGCCCGGAATGATCCCCAGTTGCTGCCATGCAGAGACCGGTTGCGATGCGACAGAGGCCATCAGATGCCCCCCGCACTGTCACAGGCCCGCATAGCCCCGCATGCAGGCAGGCGCCCCCCCGGAAGGGGACGCGCTGCATGAAGCAAGGGATATGCGACCAGAGGCATGGGTGTTCTGCCTCAGAAGGTCCGCGCTTTGGGCGCGATCCGCTTGAGGCTGATGCCGCCCTCGGCTTCGGTGCTGAGCGGATCCACGACCACCGGACGATAGCTGAGGTCGACCGAGTTGCCTTCGACGCGGGCAACCGAGTGGACGCGCCAGTTTTCGTCGTCACGGGTGGTGAAATCCTCATGCGCGTGGGCGCCGCGGCTTTCCTTGCGGGCCTCTGCGCCAACAATGGTGGCCAGCGCGTTCGGCATCAGGTTGGTCAGCTCCAGCGTTTCCATCAGGTCAGAGTTCCAGACCAGCGAGCGGTCGGTAACCTTGAGGTCGCCCAGTTTCGCAGCGATGGCAGTCATCTTCTCGACGCCTTCGGCCATGGTTTCCGAGGTACGGAACACGGCCGCATCCGATTGCATGGTGCGCTGCATTTCCAGACGCAGATCCGCGGTCGGGATGCCGCCACTCGCGTTGCGCAGCCCGTCGAAGCGATCAAAGGCCTTGTCGATCTGGGACTGGTTCAGCACCGGGTTCGGCGCGTCTGCGTCGACCACCTTGCCGGCGCGGATCGCAGCGGCGCGGCCGAACACGACGAGGTCGATCAGCGAGTTCGATCCCAGACGGTTAGCACCGTGCACCGACGCACAGCCCGCTTCGCCCACGGCCATCAGGCCCGGCACCACGGCGGTGGGGTCTTCGGCGGTGGGGTTCAGAACTTCGCCCCAGTAGTTGGTCGGAATGCCGCCCATATTGTAGTGCACAGTCGGCAGAACCGGGATCGGCTCCTTGGTGACATCGACACCGGCAAAGATCTTGGCGCTTTCCGAGATGCCCGGCAGACGTTCGGCCAAGGCCTCGGGCGGCAGGTGCGACAGGTTCAGGTGAATGTGATCACCATTTTCGCCCACACCGCGGCCTTCGCGGATCTCCATGGTCATGGAGCGGGAGACATAGTCGCGCGGGGCAAGGTCCTTGTACTGGGGCGCGTAACGCTCCATGAACCGTTCGCCTTCGGAGTTGGTGAGATAGCCACCTTCGCCGCGCGCGCCTTCGGTGATCAGGCAGCCGGAACCGTAAATGCCGGTCGGGTGGAACTGCACGAATTCCATGTCCTGCAGCGGCAGACCCGCACGGGCCACCATGCCGCCACCATCGCCGGTGCAGGTGTGGGCCGAGGTGGCGCTGAAATAGGCGCGGCCATAACCACCAGTGGCCAGAACGACCATCTTGGCGTTGAAGACATGCATGGTGCCGTCGTCGAGTTTCCAGCAGACAACGCCCTGGCACTGCCCGTCTTCGGACATGATCAGGTCGATGGCGAAATACTCGATGTAGAACTCAGCGTTGTTCTTGAGGCTCTGACCATAAAGCGTGTGCAGGATGGCGTGACCGGTCCGGTCAGCCGCGGCACAGGTCCGCTGCACGGCGGGGCCTTCACCGAATTCGGTGGTGTGGCCACCGAACGGACGCTGGTAGATCTTGCCTTCTTCGGTACGCGAAAACGGCACGCCATAGTGTTCCAGCTCGTAAACCGCCTTGGGCGCTTCACGGGCGAGGTATTCCATCGCGTCGGTGTCACCCAGCCAGTCCGAGCCTTTGACGGTGTCATACATGTGCCACTGCCAGTGGTCCGGGCCCATGTTCGACAGGGAGGCGGCGATACCGCCCTGCGCCGCAACCGTGTGGGAGCGGGTCGGGAAAACCTTGGTCACACAGGCCGTGCGCAGACCCTGTTCGGCCATGCCGAGGGTCGCGCGCAGACCGGCGCCGCCGGCACCCACCACGACCACGTCATAGTCATGTGTTTCGTATTCGTAAGCAGCCATTGGGAACCTCGGGGATTAAAGGGCCAGACGGACGAGGGCGTAAACCCCGGTCACGGCGACGGCGTAGGACAGGCAGGTCATCAGGATGATCGCCAAGCGGCCCTTGAAGCCGTGGACGTAATCCTCAAGCATGATCTGCGCACCCGATTTAAAGTGCATCATGCCGACCCAGATGGTCAGCGCGGCGATGATCGCCGGGAAAGGACGCGCGTAATAGGCGGTGATCTCTTCGTAGGATCCGCCCAGCGCGCAGCCGAAGGTGAAGATGAACAGCGGCACCAGGATCAGCAGCGCGACCGAGCTGACCTGCATCGACCAATGATGCTCGGTTCCGGATTTCGCGGCGCCCATGCCAATGGCGCGCTTGCGGTCTGTAAGATATCGCATAGCTTTCTCTCTCCCTTGGCGTCAGACGATGATCAGGGTGATGGCGGTCAGGACGACCGACCCGATGACGACAACCCAGCCCAGTTTCTGCGCGGGTTCCAGATCCATCATCTTGCCGTTGTCCCAGAGCAGGTGACGCACACCGGCCAGCAGGTGATACCACATGCCCAGGACCGACAGGCTGAGGACCAGATCGCCGAACCAGCTGGTCAGCACTCCGTTGGCGATTGCGAAATATTCAGCAGAGGTCGCCGCAGCGAGGAACCACCAGACAACCAGCAATGCGGTCACGATCAGGGCGTTGCCTGTGATCCGCGTGAGGATCGAGGTGACAGAGGTGATCTGCGGGCGGTAAATCGACAGATGCGGCGAAAGCGGGCGATTGCCCCGATTTACATCGGCCATGTTGGCTCCTTTCCGGTTAGCTGCTCACGTTTTAGCGGATTTTTGCGCGCTGTCACGCAAACGAGTGGTAAAAATCGGGTCATATTTGTACTGCATCGCAGAAAAGCCGGATTTTGTGATCACGCGGGTCAGATAAGTGATCACAAATCTTGGTTTCCCAAAAATTGCGCAGAATCACGGCTGCGGCGCTTCTGCTCCGCCTGGCCGACGATATATCCGTATTTCGATGTCAGAAGTGTAGTGCCCCCGCACCGTCCCGGGCAACAGCCGGGTCGCAAGCGGGGGCGTGCCTTTTGAGCTTACTTGGGCATCAGCGCCCAGTAGTCGAGATCCAGCAGGACCTCGGGCAGGTATTTGCCGTCTTCGCCCTTCAGCGCGAAGGGGGCGCCGCCGCTGGTGGCGACCAGGCGCAGGCGGATGGCACCGACGCCGGGGGCTTCGGTATCGGCCTTGTCCAGTACCTCGGACCAAGCGCGGATGGTGGTGCCGGACAGGCAGGGGTTCGCATGCGCACCGCCGTTGAGCCCGACGATCATCTGCGCATTGGCCAACCCGTTGAAGGACAGCGCCCGCGCCATGGAGATCACGTGACCGCCATAGATCAGCCGAGTACCATCGGGCCGCGCGGTGGCGTCGAAATGCACCTTGGCGGTGTTCTGCCACAGACGGGTGGCCAGCATATGCTCGGCCTCTTCTACCGTCACACCATCGACGTGGTCGATGGTCTCGCCCACCTCGTAGTCGCCCCAGCGATGCGCCTCACCCGCCAAGGTGAAATCGTAGTCGCTGAAATCAAGCCCGCCAGGGATCTTCAGATCCGAGGCCGGGATCACTTTGCTCAGCTCGGGGATCACAGTTTCGGGCGCGGGCGCATCAAGGTCCTTCTTACGCACCATCACCCAGCGCACGTATTCCATCACGACATCGTCGTTCTGGTTCAGCCCGCGGGTCCGCACGTAGACCACGCCCGATTTGCCGTTGGAGTTCTGCTTGACCCCGATCACCTCGGATTCCGAGCGCAGCGTGTCGCCCTCATAGACCGGCAAGAGCCAGCGGCCCTCGGCATAGCCCAGGTTCGCCACGGCATTGAGCGAGATATCCGGTACCGTCTTGCCGAATACAATGTGGAAGGCCGCCAGATCATCCAGCGGCGCTGCAGGCAGACCACAGCCGCGCGCAAATTCATCCGAGGAATAGAGCGCATGACGCGCCGGATAGAGCGCGTGATACAGCGCCCGTTCGCCCCCCGAAACGGTGCGCGGCACCGCGTGGGCGATCACATCCCCCACTTTGTAGTCTTCGAAAAAGCGCCCCGGATTGGTTTTCGCAGCTGTGGTCTTGGCCATCAGTGCTCTCCTAGTTTTGTGTCAGGTGTGTATGTGCCCTCCACCTCTTTCACCACGGATTGGCCGCAACGCATGATGCCCTTGACCGGGTCAAAGGTCTGGGTGGGACTGCCATACAGCTCCCATCCCTTGTTCAGCGCATCGGTCACCTTGTGACAAAAGGCAGAAGTGTCGTCTTCGCTCAGAAAGCGGTAAAGTTTCATGGCTCAGTTATCCCGGAAATGGTGAGGGGCCGATCAGGCTGTGAATATAGCCGATCACCGCGAGCAGCACGATCGAGGCGACAAAGAACATGCCATCCTTGGCGATGCTGCCCTTGGGGCCGGGCGTCCATTGCGGCTCTGCACGGTTGATCAGCATCATCTGCACCGGCACATAAAGCAGCATACCGCCAAACAGCACGATCGAGGCGAGATCGCCATTGACCAGAAGGTGCGCAATCGCCCAAAGCGCGAAACCCGTCAGCATCGGATGCCGCATACCGGACAGCAGGGCGCCCTTTTTCGGGGCCGGAGACATCATATAGATGGCGATCAGCACCAGCAGGTTATTGATATGCACCATGAAGGACGGCGGCGCCCAGACGTAGATGAAATCTGTAGCGCGATAGCCGATGACCATCAGGACAATGCCCGCCACGATGGCCAATGCGGTGATCCCCTTGCCTTTATCGCCAAGGGAGGCGCGCGCGTCGGGGGCGAGGCGTTTGAACATATGCCCGCCCCACCAAAGCAGGATGCCCAGGACCAGAAGTGCCATATCAGTCTCCGATTTAGGTGTTAAACTGATTCACACCTAGGCCGAAATGGCTGCGATTGCATCCGCTTTTGCAAGAATCTCCCGCGCTGTCGCAACGTGCAGGTTCTCGACGATCTTGCCATCAACCACGGCCACGCCCTGCCCCGAGGCTTCGACCTCTTCAAAGGCGGCAATCTGGCGGCGGGCCAGATCAATCTCGGCCTCAGACGGGGCAAAGGCGGTGTTGGTCACATCAACCTGCGCGGGGTGGATCAGCGTCTTGCCGTCAAAGCCCATGTCGCGGCCCTGATCGCATTCAACTTTCAGCCCCTCATCATCCTTGAAGGCATTGTAGACGCCATCGACGATGATCTTACCTTCGGCCTTGGCCGCGAGCAGGCACAGGCCCAGCCCGGCCATCATCGGCAGGCGGTCGGCGCGGAACCGGGTCTGCAACTCCTTGGCCAGATCGTTGGTGCCCATCACCATGCCCTGCAATTTGGGATGCGCTGCGATCTCCGCCGCATTCAGCATGCCGCGCGGGGTTTCCATCATTGCCCAGAGCGGCTTGTCACCGGTGATTTCGGCCAGCGCGTCCAGATCAGCCGGCGAGGAAACCTTCGGCAGCAGGATCGCATCGCAATCCATCTTTGCCGCCGCCTCGGCATCGGCGCGGCCCCACTGGGTGTCCAGCCCGTTGATCCGCACGATCCGCACCCGGGCGCCATACCCCCCTTCGGCCAGCGCGGCAGCCAGTGTGTCGCGGGCGTTTTCCTTTTCCTCGACCGAAACCGCGTCCTCGAGGTCAAAGATCACCGCATCAACCGGCAGGTTGCGAGCCTTGTCCAGCGCGCGCGGCTTTGAGCCGGGGATATACAGAACCGAACGATAAGGGCGGGTGCGCGGGTCCATCTGATCTCTCCAAGTTATTTTGTTGCGCAAACCGGTACAGATTCGGCCAGATACTTTCAAGAAAAATCCTGCCGCAGTGCAGAAAGCACAAAATCCGCGCAACAAAGTCCTTGAATTTCCAACCGAATCGTGGGCGCGCACAGGGTTAACCTGTTATCAGCACCTTCTTGGCACAGTTTACCTATCGCGCAGGTGATCACGGCCAGCCCATTTCAGTCCGACTGTGATCCGCCCGCACGGGGCCGGAATGGCCTGCATTGAACCTGCTGACCCGGCGGTCCGCAGCACTCCCCTGGGCCAAAGGCCCGCATAACGATTACGTCACTCACACACCGGCCCACACATGGGACTTCGGAAGAGCGCAGGTTGCTTTCTCTTTCCCTGTCAGGCCGTTCGGGAAAGGGTAAAACCCATGAAGAAGACGATGTTCAAAACAACCGCAGGTCTGGCCATCCTGGTGCTGACCGCAACGCAATCCTTCGCCCAGGGCCGCAACTGCGCCCCGCGCGAGGTCGTCGTCGGACGACTGGCCGAGAAATACGGCGAAAGCCGCCAAAGCATCGGCATTGGCGGTCAGGGCGTGGTGATGGAGACCTTTGCCTCGACCGAATCCGGCACCTGGACCATCACCGTGACGATGCCCAATGGCATGACTTGCCTGATGGCCTCGGGCCAATCCTACGAGGCGCTGGCCGAAGCCCTGCCCAACGCAGACAACGACGCCTGATACGGCCTGCTGACACGGGCCGTGATGCGCAGGGCGTAGCCCTCAGGTCAGCCCGTCCCAGATCAGTTTGACGCCCGTCACCGTCAGCAGGACATAGGCCAAGGCAAAGAATACCCGTTCGGGAATGCTGTGGTGCAGCCGCACCCCCGCCCATGTCCCGAATAGGGCAAAGGGCGCCAGCATCAGATCCAGTTTCAGCGTCTCGGCGCTGAACAGGCCCAGCCCGGCATAGGGTACGGCCTTGGCGATGTTCAGCACCCAGAAGACCAGCACCGTGGTTGCCTGATATTCGGTTTTCGTTGGGCGGCGGCTCAGCAGATAGACCGCGGCGGGCGGCCCGCCCGCGTGGCTGACGAAGCTGGTGAAGCCCGCAACGCCCCCGGCCAGGACCCCGCTCCAGCCCGGCAGATCGCGCTGCGCCCGCATGGCCAGCCCGATGCGGCCGCGCAATTGCCAGATCACAAAGGCAATCGACAGCCCCCCAATCAACAGCCGCATGGTATCGGCCTCGATTGCGGAGAACAGCCAGGCCCCCAGCGCCACCCCCGGCAACCCGCCCGCGATCAGCAACAGACCATCGCGCCCATTCCAGCGCCGCCAATAGGGTCTGAGAGACGCCACATCGATCAGCATCAACAGCGGCAGCATCAGCGCAAGCGCCTGACCCGGCTCGACAATCAGCGCAAGAATCGAAGCTCCGGCAAAGGCCGCGCCCGAGCCAAAGCCGCCCTTGGACACCCCGGCAAAGACCACGGCAGGCACCGCAACGGCGAAAAACATCGGGCTGACATCCACCATCGGCACGCAGCAGAACTCCTTTATTTCAAAATCATTTAGCCCGCCCATCGGCAGGCCCGCAAGCCGCGTAAAGCCCACGCCGCAGCGCAGAAGGCTTGCGTGGCGGCGCGTTAGGGCTTAGGCATCGCTGCAAATTCAACCGGACCGGAGAGACATCCCCATGGCACGACCCAAAATCGCCCTTATCGGCGCAGGTCAGATCGGTGGCACCCTTGCCCATCTCGCAGCTCTGAAAGAACTCGGCGACGTCGTTCTTTTCGATATTGCCGAAGGCACCCCGGAAGGCAAAGCGCTGGATATCGCAGAATCCGGTCCCTCCGAAGGCTTTGACGCCTCGCTGAAGGGCACCCAGAGCTATGCCGATATCGCGGGCGCAGACGTCTGCATCGTCACCGCCGGCGTGCCGCGCAAGCCGGGCATGAGCCGCGATGACCTGCTGGGTATCAACCTGAAAGTCATGAAATCCGTTGGCGAAGGCATCCGCGACAACGCGCCCGACGCATTCGTGATCTGCATCACCAACCCGCTGGACGCGATGGTCTGGGCTCTGCGCGAATTCTCGGGCCTGCCCCACGAGAAAGTCTGCGGCATGGCCGGCGTGCTGGACTCCGCCCGCTTCCGCCACTTCCTGGCCGAAGAATTCAAGGTATCCATGAAAGACGTCACCGCCTTTGTTCTGGGCGGCCACGGCGACACCATGGTTCCGCTGACCCGCTACTCCACCGTTGCCGGTATCCCGCTGCCCGACCTGGTGCAGATGGGCTGGACCACGCAAGAGAAGATGGACGCCATCGTGCAGCGTACCCGTGATGGCGGCGCCGAAATCGTTGGCCTGCTGAAAACTGGCTCCGCCTTCTACGCACCGGCGACCTCGGCAATCGAAATGGCCGAAGCCTACCTGAAAGACCAGAAGCGCGTTCTGCCCTGCGCCGCCTATGTGGACGGTGCCCTGGGCCTTAACGGCATGTACGTGGGCGTGCCCACCGTGATCGGCGCCGGCGGCGTCGAGCGCGTCATCGACATCAAGATGACCAAAGACGAGCAAGCCATGTTCGACAACTCGGTCAACGCAGTCAAAGGTCTGGTCGACGCCTGCAAAGGCATCGACGCCTCGCTGGCCTAAGACCAGCATCAAGCGATTTGGAAAAGGGTCCGGTTTTCCGGGCCCTTTTTCGTTGCGGATCAGCGGCTCACTGCTTGACCAGCGCCAGGGTGATCACCCGCTGCATCTCGGCCAGGTAGCCCACATCGGACCAGCCGTTTTCCAGCACGCAATGCGCCCATCCATCCATGCTGAGCAGGGTGAAGTAGAGATCCGTCGCCTGTTCTTCGCTCAGATGATCCAGCAGGTCGCCATCGGATTTCAGCGCCTTCACCGCCTCGGCGCAGCCTTCCTTCATGGCACGGATCCTGTCCTGCCAAGCGGATTTCGCCTCTTCATCACTCGCGCCCATCCGCATCAACGACTGTTTCAGTGGGTAGATCTCCGGAAAGAACTCCAGCATCGCCCGAGTGTAGGCCTCTAGGCGGCTGCGCCCGTCCGGCGCCGTGCGGCTGGGCGCCAGCCGCGCCTCTATATCGAGCTGATCGCCGAAATGCAGGATCGCCGAGATCAGCATCTCCGAACGATTAGAAAAATGGGCATAGACCGTTTGCCGGGTCACCCCGGCAGCCTTGGCCACATCCACCATCCGCAGGGGCGATCCCCCGGGGGCCAGAAGCAACGATAGGACGGTTTCAAGGAGTAGATTGCGGGTTTGCACGCGCTTATTTGACACGATGTAAGATTCCAGCTTGACACGATGTAAGATTATGCGTCACAAGATCACAAATCTTACACCGTGTCAAAGGAGGCATTCTCATGTCGAAATTCGTGAAACCCTATCTGTTTCTGTCCGCTGCAGTCCTGCTCTTCGTCGGGGTGATGCTCAGCTTTGCGCCCGAAGCGCTTTATGCCAGCTCAGCCCAGATCCTGCCGGATAGCACCATGATCCGATCGGACCTGCGCGCAGGCGGGGTGGTGGTACTGATTTCCGGCCTTTTCGTGCTGGGCGCGGCGCTGCGCGGACGGGATATGCAACCTGCCCTGCTGCTGTCCCTGCTGATCTATGCAGGCTACGGGCTGGGCCGCATCGTCAGCATCGGATTTGACGGCACCCCAGATGCCGCACTGATCATCGTGACTGTGACCGAATGGGCGTTTGTCCTTGGCGCGCTGATCCTGCTGCGGCGCGGGCGATCTGTCGACACGGCCCAACCGATGGCGGCGCACTAACCCACCCACCTCCAGAACCGGGTCTTGCGGGTCTCATCCCATCATAATTTATTAGGTGGATGAGACCCGTTTTGCTGTCCGGGATTGCGCTGACGATCTGACCGATGCGTTGATCCGGAGGGGATCATGGCGACAGGCTTTGCCGGAGCTGCCCGTGCGAGGGTGACGACATTCGGTATTTTGAATAAATTTTCAGCGCCAGACGAATCAAGCGCCGCGCCGTCAAATTTGTGATCACAGCCCTCAAACGTGTGATCACAAATGCGAAAAAACTTCATCATTTCTCGGACTGCCGTCAGAAAACCCTTTAAACCTTTGCTCTATGACGGCGTTATAGTGACGACCAATTTAGCCAGACGGGACAGTTTTCTATGAACATCCACGAATATCAGGCCAAGGCCCTTCTCCGCAGCTACGGCGCTCCGGTGTCCGACGGGCGCGTGGTGCTGAAAGCCGATGAAGCAAAAACCGCAGCCGGCGAGCTGGACGGCCCGCTCTGGGTTGTCAAAGCGCAGATCCACGCAGGTGGTCGCGGCAAGGGTTCCTTCAAGGAAGCCGACGCCGGTGAAAAAGGCGGTGTGCGCCTGACCAAGTCGGTCGAAGAAGCCGCCGAAGAAGCCAAGAAGATGCTGGGACGCACCCTTGTGACCCACCAGACCGGCCCGGCGGGCAAGCAGGTCAACCGCATCTACATCGAAGCCGGCTCTGGCATCGAGACCGAACTGTACCTGGCGCTGCTGGTGGACCGCCAGACCTCGCGCATCTCCTTTGTCTGCTCCACCGAAGGCGGCATGGACATCGAGGAAGTCGCGGCAGAGACCCCGGAAAAAATCCTCTCCTTCTCCGTCGATCCGGCCACCGGTTACCAGCCGTTCCACGGCCGCCGCATCGCCTTCTCGCTCGGTCTCAAGGGCGCGCAGGTCAAGCAGTGCGTGCAGCTGATGGGTCAGCTCTACAAAGCCTTCGTCGAAAAAGACATGGAGATGCTGGAGATCAACCCGCTGATCGTGACCGATGGCGGCGATCTGAAGGTGCTTGACGCCAAGCTGGGCTTTGACGGCAACGCCGTTTACCGCCACCCCGATGTGGCCGCCCTGCGCGACGAGACCGAAGAAGACCCCAAAGAACTCGAAGCCTCCAAGTATGACCTGAACTACATCGCGCTGGACGGTGAGATCGGCTGCATGGTGAACGGCGCGGGTCTGGCGATGGCCACCATGGACATCATCAAACTCTACGGCGCTGAGCCTGCCAACTTCCTCGACGTGGGCGGCGGCGCCACCAAGGAGAAAGTGACCGAGGCGTTCAAGATCATCACCTCTGACCCCAACGTCAAAGGCATCCTGGTCAACATCTTCGGCGGCATCATGCGCTGCGACGTCATCGCCGAGGGCGTTGTCGCCGCGGTGAAGGAAGTCGGCCTCAAGGTTCCGCTGGTCGTGCGTCTGGAAGGCACCAACGTCGAAGCAGGCAAGGAGATCATCAACACCTCCGGCCTCGATGTGATCGCGGCAGACAACCTGTCCGACGGCGCCGAGAAGATCGTGAAAGCGGTTAAGGGCTGAAACGTGCGTGGATTGCTTCTAACCTGGCCAATGGCAATTGTACTGGGGGCGTGCCAAACGACGAGCACTCCCTCTGGCACTCGTTTGCCTAGAGAGCCCATTAGCACCGAAGCCGCCTTCGAGTTCTTCGAAAAGGTCTGCGGTGGGTCGTTGCCTGATTTTTCGACGGCATCTGCCAAGGTTCCACAGGACTGGACAACAGATGACTATGGTCGGAAGCGTTCACCCAACCTCCTCATGGGCATAAAAACCGGCACTTTCACACAACGCCAACAAACCGGCGCCTTCACTCAAAGTAGTAAGCCAGGCTTTTCTTGCTCGGTCACGTTTGCAACTTTCGACAAGAGGCCGGAAAAGCTCGCTGACGTGCGCTACCCAAGTATCGAGGGGTTGGATCGGTTCCCAGTCCTTCGAAGCTACGGCAAGACGGACGCGACGGTTGAGTTAGGCGGTGTAGTGTCCAGCGGTTCGCCTAACGGTCCATCTTTCTACAACATTACGATGCGTTACGTATCTGAATAATCAAGGAGACTCCTAAAAATGGCAGTCCTCATCGACGAAAACACCAAGGTCATCTGTCAGGGCTTCACCGGCTCGCAGGGCACCTTTCACTCTGAACAGGCCATCGCCTATGGCACCAAGATGGTCGGCGGCGTGACCCCCGGCAAAGGTGGTCAGACCCACCTTGACCTGCCGGTCTTCAACTCGGTCCACGAGGCCAAGCACGTGACCGAAGCAAATGCATCCGTCATCTACGTGCCGCCCCCCTTCGCAGCGGACTCCATCCTCGAGGCGATCGACGCCGAGATGGAACTGATCGTCTGCATCACCGAAGGCATCCCGGTTCTGGACATGATGAAGGTGCAGCGCGCGCTGGAAGGCTCCAAATCGCGCCTCATCGGCCCGAACTGCCCCGGTGTCATCACGCCCGACGCCTGCAAGATCGGCATCATGCCCGGTCACATTCACAAACGCGGGAGCGTGGGTGTTGTGAGCCGTTCCGGCACCCTAACTTACGAAGCCGTGAAACAGACTTCTGATATCGGCCTCGGCCAGTCCTCTGCGGTTGGCATCGGCGGTGACCCCATCAAGGGCACCGAGCATATCGACGTGCTGGACATGTTCCTCGATGACGACGAGACCCAGTCGATCATCATGATCGGTGAAATCGGCGGCTCCGCCGAAGAGGAAGCCGCAGCCTTCCTCGCCGAGCAGAAGAAAAAGGGCCGCTGGAAGCCGACCGCTGGCTTCATCGCCGGCCGTACCGCCCCTCCGGGCCGCCGCATGGGCCACGCGGGCGCGATTGTCGCCGGCGGCAAGGGCGGCGCCGAAGACAAGATCGAAGCCATGAAATCGGCCGGTATCGTGGTCGCCGACAGCCCCGCGGGCCTGGGCGAAGCGGTGCTGAAAGCGATCGAGCTGGGCTGACGTGTCTGCGGCTGACCATATCAGCCACGGGCAGCGCCCGACCCTGGGGGGGTGCGAAAGCGCCCTCCCATGGAGTGGGTTGGGCGCTGCCCGGCGTTGCCGCCGGGCGGTGTCTTCAGTTTTGACAAATCACATTCACCCGGACCCTGTTGCTGAAGAGGCCATCCCGGCGTCTTTTGCAGCAGCGTCCCGTTGCGGCTTCACCTTTCGGAAACCCGGGTCGGCCAGTCTGCTCCGAATGACCACAGGCCAAGTCGCACACGGTTCCACCCTGCAAGAGGCGCCCAAATGACTGAACACAACCCAGATGATGTCTTCCCTGCGTCCTCATTCCGCACGCGGCTGCACACCACTGCAGGCGCGCTGTGTCTTTCCGTGCTGACCGCAACCTCCGCTGCGGCCATCACCGCCCCGATGCAGGGTGTTCTGAATTTCGAACCCGGCACCCCCATCGAGAACATCAAAGCCCGCCTCGCAAACGAAATCTGCAAAGGCGCCAGTTCCATAACAATTACCTCCGGCCCGGAACCGGCGCTTGACCCGACCAAGGAACAAGTCACGTTCCAGTGCGAACCCTGATCTGACCCCACAACCGCATACCGACTCTTCGGGAGTTATAGATGACCGACCAAAGCCCAAATGACATTTTCCATGCGTCCTCGTTCATGCAAGGACACAATGCGGAATATCTGGAGCAGCTTTATGCCCAGTATGCCAATGACCCGAGTGCGGTAGATGCCGCCTGGGCCGAGTTCTTCCGCCAGATGGGCGATGCCGAGCTTGACGTGAAAGCCGAGGCCGCAGGCCCGTCCTGGGCCCGCAGCGACTGGCCGCCCGCGCCCAATGACGATCTGACCGGTGCGCTGACCGGCGAATGGCCCGCTCCGGTGGAGGCCAAGGCCGCAGGCAAGAAGATCGCAGAAAAGGCCGCCAAGGCCGGGGTTGAAGTCTCGGACGAACAGATCCAACGCGCGGTGCTGGATTCGATCCGCGCCCTTATGCTGATCCGCGCCTACCGGATCCGGGGCCATCTGGCCGCCGACCTGGACCCGCTGGGCATGCGCGGCCAGACCCCGCACCCGGAGCTGGACCCCAAGACCTATGGCTTCACCGATGCGGACATGGACCGGCCGATCTTCATCGACAACGTGCTGGGGCTTCAGGTCGCCTCGATGCGGCAGATCATCGACATCGTGAAGCGCACCTATTGCGGCACCTTTGCGCTGCAATACATGCATATCTCGGATCCCGAGCAGTCCTCCTGGCTGAAAGAGCGGATCGAGGGCTTCGGCAAGGAAATCCAGTTCACCCGCGAGGGCCGCAAGGCGATCCTCAACAAGATGGTCGAGGCCGAAGGTTTCGAGAAGTTCCTGCACGTCAAATACATGGGCACCAAGCGCTTTGGCCTGGATGGCGGCGAGAGCCTGATCCCGGCGATGGAGCAGATCATCAAGCGTGGCGGCAACCTCGGCATCGAGGAAATCGTCATCGGCATGCCGCACCGTGGCCGCCTGTCGGTTCTGGCCAACGTGATGCAGAAGCCCTATCGCGCCATCTTCAACGAATTCCAGGGCGGCAGCTTCAAGCCCGAAGACGTGGATGGCTCGGGCGACGTGAAATATCACCTCGGCGCCTCCTCGGACCGCGAGTTCGACAACAACACCGTTCACCTGTCCCTGACCGCCAACCCCTCGCACCTTGAGGCGGTGAACCCGGTGGTTCTGGGCAAGGTCCGCGCCAAGCAGGACCAGAAGAGTGACGCCACCCGCACCAAGGTTCTGCCGATCCTGCTGCACGGCGATGCGGCCTTTGCCGGTCAGGGCGTCGTGGCGGAATGTTTCGCCCTGTCGGGCCTGCGCGGACACAAGACCGGCGGCACCATCCACATCGTGGTGAACAACCAGATCGGTTTCACCACCGCGCCGCATTTCTCGCGCTCCTCGCCCTACCCCACCGACAACGCGCTGGTGGTCGAGGCGCCGATCTTCCACGTCAACGGCGACGATCCCGAAGCCGTGGTGCACGCCGCCAAGGTCGCGACCGAGTTCCGTCAGAAGTTCGGCAAAGACGTGGTCATCGACATGTTCTGCTACCGCCGGTTCGGTCACAACGAGGGCGACGAGCCCATGTTCACCAACCCGCTGATGTACAAGAACATCAAGAGCCATAAGACCACGCTCAGCCTCTATACCGAGCGTCTGGTCCGGGACGGTCTGATCCCCGAGGGCGAAATCGAGGACATGAAGGCCGCCTTCCAGGCCAAGCTGAACGAGGAGTTTGAGGCCGGTAAGGACTTCAAACCCAACAAGGCTGACTGGCTGGATGGCCGCTGGTCGCATCTCGACAAGCAGAAGGACGATTATCAGCGCGGCCAGACCTGGATCAGCGAAGAGACCTTCAAAGAGGTCTCCGGCGCCCTGACCCGCCTGCCCGAGGGCTTCCCGGTGCACAAGACCATCGGCCGCTTCCTTGATGCACGCGCCAAGATGTTCGAAAACGGCGCAGGCATCGACTGGGCTACCGGCGAGGCACTGGCCTTTGGCTCGCTCCTGACCGAAGGCTACCCGGTGCGTCTGGCCGGGCAGGACTCCACCCGCGGCACCTTCTCGCAGCGCCATTCCGGCATCGTGAACCAGGACACCGAAGAACGCTACTACCCGGTCAACAACATCCGGGCGGGCCAGTCGCAATACGAGGTGATCGATTCCGCCCTATCGGAATACGCGGTTCTGGGCTTTGAATACGGCTATTCGCTGGCCGAGCCCAACGCGCTGACCCTGTGGGAAGCCCAGTTCGGCGATTTCGCCAACGGCGCCCAGATCATGTTCGACCAGTTCATCTCCTCCGGTGAAAGCAAATGGCTGCGGATGTCCGGCCTTGTCTGCCTGCTGCCGCATGGGTTCGAAGGCCAGGGCCCCGAGCACTCCTCGGCACGTCTGGAACGCTTCCTGCAGATGTGCGGCCAGGACAACTGGATCGTTGCCAACTGCACCACGCCGGCGAACTACTTCCACATCCTGCGCCGTCAGCTGCACCGCACCTTCCGCAAGCCGCTGGTGCTGATGACGCCGAAGTCGCTGCTGCGCCACAAGCTGGCGGTCAGCAAGACCGAGGAATTCACCACCGGTTCCAGCTTCCACCGGGTGCTGTGGGATGACGCCCAGCAGGGCAATTCGGAAACCAAATTGGCCGCCGATGACAAGATCAAGCGCGTCGTGCTGTGCTCGGGCAAGGTCTATTACGACCTCTTGGAAGAGCGCGACGCCCGTGGCATCGACGACGTCTACCTGATGCGGATCGAACAGTATTACCCCTTCCCGGCGATCAGCCTCGTGAAGGAACTGGAACGGTTCAAGGGTGCCGAAGTGGTCTGGTGCCAGGAAGAGCCCAAGAACCAGGGCGCCTGGACCTTTATCGAGCCCAATATCGAATGGGTGCTGACCCGCATCGGCTCCAAGCACACCCGGCCCAAATACGTCGGCCGCGCCACCTCGGCTTCGCCCGCGACGGGCCTGGCCAGCCAACACAAAGCCCAACAAGCCGCGCTTGTGAATGAAGCGCTGAGCATCTGAGGAAAAGAGATATGACCACCGAAGTGCGCGTACCCACCCTGGGTGAATCCGTGACCGAGGCAACCGTGGCCACCTGGTTCAAGAAACCCGGTGATGCGGTTGCTGCCGATGAAATGCTCTGCGAGCTGGAGACCGACAAGGTCACCGTCGAAGTGCCCGCCCCCGCCGCTGGGGTGCTGGCCGAGATCGTTGCCGCCGAAGGCGACACAGTGGGCGTTGATGCGCTGCTGGCGAATATCTCCGAAGCAGGCAGTGCCGGCTCCGAAACGCCGCAGCCCAAGGCCGCAGCCCAGGCCGAAGCAGCCCCCGCAGGCGGGGATGAGACCGCCGCGGCTGGCGGCGCCTCCACCGACGTGATGGTGCCGACCCTGGGCGAATCCGTGACCGAGGCAACCGTCTCCACCTGGTTCAAGAAAGTCGGCGACACCGTCGCGCAGGACGAAATGCTGTGTGAGCTGGAAACCGACAAGGTCTCTGTCGAAGTGCCCGCGCCCGCCGCTGGCGTTCTGGCCGAAATCACCGCGCCCGAAGGCACCACCGTGGATGCCTCGGCGAAACTCGGCGTGATCTCCGGCTCCGGTGCAGCGGCAGCGGCGGCCCCGGCTGCTGCGCCCGCTGCTGCTGCGGCACCTGCCGCCGCGTCCAAGGACGTCGCCAATGCGCCCTCGGCGGAAAAGGCCATGGCCGAGGCCGGGATCTCCGCCGCCAATGTCGAAGGCACCGGCCGCGATGGCCGCATCATGAAGGATGACGTTGCCCGCGCCGTGGCCGCCGCAGCCTCGGCCCCCGCGCCTGCTGCTGCCCCGGCCGCACCGCGCGCGCCGGTTGCTGCCGATGATGCTGCGCGTGAAGAGCGGGTGAAGATGACCCGCCTGCGCCAGACCATCGCCAAGCGTCTGAAGGACAGCCAGAACACCGCCGCCATGCTGACCACCTATAATGAGGTGGACATGACCGAGGTGATGGCCCTGCGCAATCAGTACAAGGACCAGTTCGAGAAGAAGCACGGCGTGCGTCTCGGCTTCATGTCCTTCTTCACCAAGGCCTGCTGCCACGCGCTGAAGGAAGTTCCCGAGGTCAACGCCGAAATCGACGGCACCGACATCGTCTACAAGAACTTCGTGCATATGGGCGTTGCCGCCGGTACCCCCACCGGCCTCGTGGTTCCGGTCATTCGCGATGCGGACAGCATGTCCTTTGCCGAGATCGAAAAGGCAATCGCCGAAAAAGGCAAGCGCGCCCGTGACGGCAAGTTGTCGATGGCGGAAATGCAGGGCGGCACCTTTACCCTGTCCAACGGTGGTGTCTATGGCTCCTTGATGTCCTCGCCGATCCTGAACCCGCCGCAGTCGGGTATCCTTGGCATGCACAAGATCCAGGACCGTCCGATGGCCATCAACGGTGAGGTGGTAATCCGCCCGATGATGTATCTGGCGCTGTCCTATGACCACCGCATCGTCGACGGCAAAGGCGCCGTGACCTTCCTGGTGCGCGTCA
Source organism: Phaeobacter sp. CAU 1743 (assembly GCF_039839315.1). Lineage (NCBI taxonomy): Bacteria > Pseudomonadati > Pseudomonadota > Alphaproteobacteria > Rhodobacterales > Roseobacteraceae > Phaeobacter > Phaeobacter sp. CAU 1743. Next base: position 24,975 of record NZ_JBDOQR010000026.1, read on the forward strand.
AGGAAGCCCTGGAAGATCCCCGCCGCCTGCTGATGGATCTGTAAAGAACATAGGGCAGCGCCCGACCCTGGGTGGGTGCGAAAGCGCCCTCCCGTGGGGAGGGTCGGGCGCTGCCCGGCACTGCCGGGCAAACGAAGAGGCTAGGAATGACCGCTGAACTCACCGCCCTCACACTTGCCGCCCTGCTGCAGGTTCTGCAGTTCTTCGTCTATTCCATCACCGCCAACCGGCAGGTCGGCCCCAAGGTAGCAATGGGGCCGCGTGACACGCCGGTGCAACTGACCGGCACGGCAGGCCGCCTACAACGGGCGCTGAACAATCACTTCGAAGGGCTGATCCTCTTCACCATCGCATGTGTGGTGGTGACCCTTGGCGGCCAGTCCACCCCCTTCACCGCCGCCTGCGGCTGGGTCTATGTGCTGAGCCGGGTTCTGTACGTGCCCGCCTATGCATTCGGCCTCACGCCCTGGCGGTCGGTCGTCTGGTCGGTCGGCTTCCTGGCCACCACCCTCATGCTGATCGCGGCGCTGATCTGATGCGCGGCGCTCCTCCTCATATTCCCGCATACGGGCCGCTGGCGGTGCATGACCATCGCCCCTGCCCTCTCCTTAGTTCCAACGAAAGGACCTCCCATGGCTTCCTATGACGTGATCATCATCGGCGCCGGCCCCGGCGGCTATGTCAGCGCCATCCGCTGCGCCCAGCTGGGTCTGAAGACCGCTATCGTCGAAGGGCGTGAAACCCTTGGCGGCACCTGCCTCAACGTGGGTTGCATTCCGTCCAAGGCGCTGCTGCATGCGACGCACTCCCTGCACGAGGCAGAGCACAACTTTGCCAAGATGGGTCTGAAGGGCAAAAGCCCCTCCGTCGACTGGAACCAGATGAAGGCCTACAAGGACGATGTCATCGGCCAGAACACCGGTGGCGTCGAATTCCTTATGAAGAAGAACAAGATCGACTGGCTGAAAGGCTGGGCGTCGATCCCCGCTGCCGGTCAGGTCAAGGTTGGCGACGATGTGCATGAAGCCAAGAATATCGTGATCGCCTCTGGCTCCGTGCCCTCCTCGCTGCCCGGTGTGACCGTGGACAACGACAAGGGCATCGTGGTGGACAGCACCGGCGCGCTGGAGCTGCCCAAGGTGCCGAAGAAGATGGTCGTCATCGGTGCGGGCGTCATCGGGCTGGAGCTTGGCTCGGTCTATGCCCGCCTTGGCTCGGAGGTGACCGTCGTCGAGTACATGGACGCGGTCTGCCCCGGCATGGACAAGGACGTGCAGCGTACCTTCAAGCGGATCCTTGAAAAGCAGGGCCTCAACTTCATCATGGGCGCCGCCGTTCAGGGCGTCGAGACCACCAAGACCAAGGGCAAGGTGACTTACCAGCCGAAAAAAGGCGGCGATGCCGAGGTTCTGGACGCCGATGTGGTGCTGGTTGCAACCGGCCGCAAACCCTATGCCGAGGGGCTAGGCCTTGATGCGCTGGGAGTCAAACTGACCGAACGTGGTCAGATCGCGACCGATGCGAAATGGGCCACCAGCCTGCCGGGCATCTACGCCATCGGCGACGTAATCGAGGGCCCGATGCTGGCCCACAAGGCAGAGGACGAAGGCATGGCGGTGGCCGAGGTGATCGCGGGCAAGCATGGCCACGTGAACTATGGCGTCATCCCCGGCGTCGTCTACACCACGCCCGAGGTTGCCACCGTCGGCGCCACCGAGGACGCGCTCAAGGCCGAAGGCCGCAAGCTGAAGGTCGGCAAGTTCAACTTCATGGGCAATGGCCGCGCCAAGGCCGTGCACCAGGGCGAAGGTTTCGTCAAACTGATCGCGGACAAGGAAACCGACCGCATTCTGGGCGCAGCCATCATCGGCCCCGGCGCCGGTGATCTGATTCACGAGATCTGCGTTGCCATGGAATTCGGCGCCTCTGCCGAGGATCTGGCCCTCACCTGCCACGCGCACCCGACCTATTCCGAAGCCGTGCGCGAAGCGGCGCTCGCCTGCGGCGACGGCGCGATCCACAGCTAAACTCTTTCTTCGCTCCGGTTTTCTTGCCGGGGCGAAGCCTATCTGGAATTGATTTTGAAGCTTCGTATTCTTGCCCCTATTGTAGTCATCGGATTTACCTTCGGCTTCGCCGCGGCTTCTACCTTGTGGCCGGGGCCAAGCCGCACTGAGCGGATTACCATGCTGTTCAAAGAGATCTGCGTTGCACGCCATTTTGATCGCGATTTCGGCACCCCAGACGACTACGGTCTTGTAGATGTGTTGGATGGATTTAGGGATGTGGTATGGATCGACCCGACAACTGGTGTTTTCCTGCGGCTCGAGAAAGCCAAGTGCACTATCGAAGCTCATGCTCCGCATGCACTTAGCCGACCAGAGGCCGAAGACGTGCTGACAAGGCTAGAAACCATTGTTCCAAGTGCATTGCCCGATCTGCCGGTGGATCCGGATGCGGCCGTCGGAGGAAATAGCGTCTCAAAGGGATGGCTGACTGGGCCGCGCGGTTCCCTTGCGCGCTGGGGCGTGTTCTTTGCGGCCTTTCCGGATAATCCAGACGGGGACAGCAGTTGGCTCTGGATCAGGGCACCGCAGCCCGACAGCTAAGCCACGCTTGTCAGTTCGAGCCCAAGCCTCTTGGACATCTAGCCGGACTGTGTTGTTTCGCGTTGGAACAGAACACAGCCTCTCACCACATGGTCTTTGCAGCCCGTGCGCCCCAGGCGTCGTCATAGGGTTTGCCACCCTCCTCGCCATTTGTCTGCTCGGCAAGGATCTCTCCCATGGTGGGCAGGTCTTGGCTTTGATCGCCTGCCGTCCAGGTTCCCGCCCGCATCAGGGCGCGGGCGCATTGGCTGTAGATCTCGTCGATGGCGATCACCAGAACCGTGGCGGGCTGTTTGCCCTGCCTGTCAAACCGGGCGCGCAGGGCTTTGTCGGCGGCGATCCGTGCCTGACCATTGAGACGCACCACGTTGTTGGACCCCGGCACAAAGAACATCAGAGATACCCGCGGATCGCGCACGATATTGCGAAGTGAATCGATCCGCTGGTTGCCGCGCCAATCGGGCAGCGCCAGGGTGCCGGGGTCCAGCTCCAGCACGCAGGGGCCATCGTCGCCGCGCGGGCTGGCATCGGTGCCTTCGGGGCCGACAGTGGAAAGCACACACAGGCGCGAGGCCATGATCCATTTGCGATAGAGCGGCGTCATCCGACGCGCCACTTTTCGTAAAGAAGGCGCTCCCGGTTCCCCGTAAAGCGCCTCCAGATCTTCAAGTGTTTCGATGTAATCCATCCGGTTCAAACCCCGCTTCGCGCATCAATGCATCGGATCGCTCTTCGACCCGTTCTTCCAATATCTTCATGAATTCCTGCCGCTCCAGCCCCGGTTCGATCGGGCCCAGGAACTCCACCACTGCAACGCCGGGGCGGCGCATAATACCCTTGCGCGGCCATAACACACCAACGTTGGTGGCCACCGGCACGCAGGTTTGCTGCAGCTGTTCGTAGAGCACGCCGGTGCCGACCTTATACTCGGCCTTCACGCCCGGGGCCACGCGGGTGCCTTGCGAATAGATCACCAACTGGCCCGCCTCCTGCCGCCCGGCATGCACGTCGGCAACCATCTTCTGGATGGCGGCGCCGCGCTTGCCCCGGTCCACCGCCACACAGTCCAACAGCTTGGCGTATTGACCGATCACAGGAGTGCGCAGGATTTCCTTTTTCATGATGAACTTGGCCGTCGGCAGCGCGGTGAAGATCATCATGATATCAAGGAACGACTGATGCTTGGCCGCGATCAGCGCTTCACCCGATGGCGGGGTGCCGCGCACCTCGCAGCGGATACCGACCATCCAGCGGGCGCTCCAGAACACCCAGCGCGAATAGGTCTTGCAGCAGACGCGCGCGCCGCGCTTGCTGAAGATCGCCCAGGGCGCAAAGGCAAGGCCAATCACCGGCATCATCAGATAGATCTGGCCCACGAACAGCAGCGAGCGCAGCCATTGAATTGCATCCTTCACGTCAATTCTCCCAGACGTTTGTTGGCCGCGCGGGTCGTCGCCACATAGGCCACCAGCGCCCCCAGCACCGGAATGACCAGCGGCAGCAGCCAGCCCCAGCCCTGAAAGCCAAGCCCGGTCAGAAAGCCGCCCTCGTCCGAGGCGGCCGGCATCAGCCAGACGCCCAGCATGCCAAATCCCATCCCCACAATCGCGCCGCTGAAGGCCCGCAGGGTAAAGCGGCGGATAAAGGCCTGCGCGATATAGCTGTCCTGCGCGCCGACAAGGCGCAGCACTTCGATCACCTGGGCATTGGCCGCAAGCGCCGCATTGGCCGCAAGCGAGATCATCGCTCCCATGGCGCCACCGATCAGCAGGATCGACACCACCGCCAGACGCCGCAGCGATTGCGCCGCATCCACCAGCGGCGCACGCCAGCGGGTATGATCGTCCAGCACCGCACCGGGCACCTCGGCCTGCAGGCGCAGGCGCAGCCCTGTGGCATCATAGCCGGGATCATCCTCGATCACTTCGATCAGCTGCGGCACCGGTAGCGCATCAATCGGCACCGAGGCGCCGAACCAGGGCGCCAGCAGCGCCGCCTGTTCCTCGGGGGTAAAGGCGCGTGCCGAGGCCACGCCCGGCGTCTGCCGCAAAATGGTGAGGGCCGCCTCGGTCTGGGCGGCACGCTGTTCGGCGGGAGCATTGATGCGCAGGGTCGCGGCGCGGGCCAGTTCATCCGCCCAGCGATCCGCCAGCCGCCCCGAGGCCAGCGACAGCGCCAGCGCAAAGACCGCCAGAAACGCCATCGCGCCCGCGGCAAACAGGGTCAGCTGCGCCGTGAAGCCACTGGGGGGCACCACCCGGTCGGCCTGTGCATCGCCGCTGATCAGCGCCCGCAGGCGCCCGCCAAAGCCGTCCCTGCTCATAGATCCGCTCCCGCAAGATGCAGCTGTTTGTCGTAAATCCTCAGCACCCGGGCCTGAACCTGGTTCTTGGCCGCCCGGATCAGCGACAGGTCATGGGTTGCCACAAGGATGGTCTTGCCCATGCGGTTCAGCTCGACCAGCAATTGCAGCAGCCGTTGCGACATTTCCCAATCGACGTTCCCAGTCGGCTCGTCGGCGATGATCACATCCGGCGACAGGATCACCGACCGCGCCAGAGCCGCGCGCTGGCGTTCGCCGCCGGACAGCTCTGGCGGCAGCGCATCCGAACGTTCCGCAAGTCCGACCCAGTTCAGCAATTCGCGCAGGTTCGCCTGCTCCTGCCCCAGATCCCGCCCCGAGACGGTCAGCGGGAGAGCGATATTCTCGATCACCGGCAGGTGGTCCAGAAACCGGCAATCCTGATGCACCACGCCGACCCTGCGGCGCAGAAAGGCCATCTGGTCGCGGTCCAGCCCTTTGACATCCATGTTGAAGACGCGCACCCGCCCCGAGGTCGGGGTCAGCGCGCCATAGCAAAGCTTCAGCAGGGTCGTCTTGCCGGTGCCCGAAGGACCAGTCAGGAAATGGAAGGATCCCGGCGCCAGCTGCATCGACAGATTGCTCAGCAGCTCTCCGCCGCCATAATTGTAGCCTACGTTGTCCAGCTCGATCACGGCGTCCCCCTGGTGCTGCTTGCTCGTTTTGCCCCAGAGCACCGCCAGTTTCAATGGCCCGCAGCCGTGCGGGCGCCGCCGGTCACGCCCGCGTGCGCGGCGCCCCGCGCAATTGCCCCTTCCTTGATGGCCCCGAACTCCCTATGGTCATTTGAAAATACCGCTGAATTGCACCCGGAAGACTCCGGGTCCAAGGAGACCGAGAATGCGCCTGACATGTCCGAATTGCGCTGCCCAGTACGAAGTGCCGGATGACGTTATCCCGGAAGAAGGACGCGATGTTCAGTGCTCCAGCTGCGGCACCACCTGGTTCCAACCCGCTGCAGGCGCCAGCGCAGAGCCCCCTGTGGCCGAGGACACAGCCCCAGAGCCTGAGGGCAGACCAGAGGTATCCGAACAGGTCGCCACAGAAGAAGCCATCACATCAGAGGCCGCAGCCGAGGAAACACCTCCCCCAGAACACGCTCCCCATGTTGAAGAAGAGCAGATACCCGAGGAGGCAGAGGATCTGACCACCTCCGAGGAGCTGCCAGCCGAGGAAGAGGACGAGCCGGAAGAGCCTGCCCCCGCCCCTGACATGGACGACGAAGCCGAACGCGCCGCGCGGCGGCAGCGGGGCCTGGACCCGGCGCTATCGGACATCCTGCGCGAAGAGGCAGAGCGCGAAGCCTCCCTCCGCGCGGCCTCTGCGCCTGCACAGGGGCTGGAGAGCCAGCCCAATCTGGGTCTGGATGATCTGCCCGAAAACGAACAGGCCCTGCGCGCCCGTCAGGCCAAGGACCGGATGGCCCGGATCAAGGGGCAGGACCCGCGTCAACTGGCAGCCGAAGCCAGCGGACAACGCCGGGGCGTGCTGCCGGATATCGAAGAGATCAACTCGACCCTGCGCGCCGGGGATGCCGCCGCCGTTCAGGCCGCAGCCGAGGACACGCCAGTACCACGCAAAAGCGGCTTTGCACGCGGTTTTGCGCTGACCATCCTGCTCGCGTTGATCCTGATGATGATCTACACCAACGCCGCCAAGATCGCCGAGGCGGTACCGCAGGCCGATCCTTACCTCAGCAGCTATGTCACCTGGGTCGATCAGGCGCGGCTGTGGCTGGATGCGCAGGTCAAGGCGCTGCAAACACCGCAGCCCTGATCACCGCTGCTGGTCCAGCAGGCGCATTGATCAACTGCGTTTGAGACCGTCATTTCCTTAGGGAATGCCGTGCATAGGGTCTCAATTCCCCCCCTAGCCGCTTCAGAACCGGTCGAACAGCCGCTGCAGATAGTTGCGCTCTTCCTCGCTACGGCTGCGATCCTGCGACCGGCGACGGATTTCCTCCAACAGATCCCAGGCCCGGCCATGCGCCGAACCCCGGTCCGGAACCGCACCTCTGTCGCCATTGTCCATGCCGCTGGCGCGTCCCAGCGGATCCAGCCCCTCGGCCGAGCCATTGGGCTGGGCCTGTCCCTGCTGTCCCTGGTTCTGTCCCGGCTGCTGGCGCTGTGCCATAGCCTCGCCAAGCGAGCGCATGCCTTCGCGCAGGGCCTCCATCGCATCGGATTGCTGGTCGATGGCCTCGGCCAGATCGCCGTTCCGCAACGACTCTTCGGCACCCTCCATGGCGCGGCCTGCCCGATCCAGCGCATCGCGGGCATTGCGCCCTTCCTCGCCCCCAAAGGGCAGCCCGTCGCGCTGACGTTCCAGCTCGTTCCGCAGGGCCTGCTGACGCTGAGCCAGATCCCCCGCGCTGGGATTGCCATCCGCGCCAGAGCCGCCCTGCCCCGGCTGGCTTTGTCCCGGATCGCCGCCGCCACCCTGCTGCTGGCCGGATTGTTCGCCACCCTCACCGGTACCGCCGGTTCCATCGTGGCTCTGTCCACGGCCCTGACCGCCGTTGCGGCCCTCGTTGCCCTGGCTTTGACCGCGCTGTGCATCGCTGTTGAACTGTTCCTGCAAATCGCGGAAGGCCTGATCGGAGAGGCCCTGCTGTTCGCGCAGGGTCTCGGCCAGACCCTCCATGGCCTGCCGTCCCTGATCACCGCCCTGCTGGCCTTGCTGGCCGCGGGTCATGCGCATGTTTTCCATCATCTGCTGGAATTCGCGCAGGGCCTGCTCGGCCTCGGCCATGCGGCCCTGTTCCATCAGTTCCTGAATGCGGTCCATCATCGCCTGCAGGTCGTCCTGGTTGAGCTGCATCATGTCCTCGGGCATCTCACCCGGTTCCATCATCTCGCCATCCTGTTCAGCCTGCCGTTGCAGCTGTCGCAGGTAATCGTCGGTTGCTTCGCGCAGCTCCTGCATCAGCCGGGCGATCTCCTGATCGCTGGCGCCTTCGCGCATGGCCTGGCTCAGCCGCTCCTGAGCGCGTTTCATCCGCTCCAGCGCGTCGCCCACGTCACCTTCCTCCAGCGCGATGGCCAGATCCCACAGCGCCGCCGCGATGTCTGCCTGCGCAGGAGCCGTGAGCGCACCCTCGGCCAGATGGCTTTCCAGCCGCCGCAGAATGCCACGCAGGCGCAGATAGCTGCCCGCATCGCGGAAAATCCCATCGGGGCGATGCGACACCGCCCGCAGGATCTGCGCCACCCGCGGCGCATTGGCCCGCGCCCAGAGGATATCACGGCGCTGCTCGGCCACCGAGGCGGCCAGCGGATCAAAAAAGCGCCGCGCTGTCAGCGGCGCGCCAAATGGAGCCGCTGTGCCGCTCTGCCCCGCCGCGTCCTGCGCGGTGAAGGTATAAGTGACCGGCAAATTGGCCCAGGGATGCTGCGAGAAATCCTCGATCAGGCGTTCGGTAAAATCGCTGCGCCCGCCGGTGAGAGGCAGCGGCAGGTCCAGTACGATATCCTCGCGCGGGTCCGGGGCGATCTGCAGCCCGTGCCGCCGGTCCAGCGCCGCAAGGTCCAGAGAAATCCGCACGGTTCCGCCGACGACGCCGTAATCATCCTGCGCCGCGAATGGCAGGTTCAGCGCACCTTCGGGGCCTAGATCCGGCGCGCCCGCCACCGCAACTGCAGGCGGTGCATCCGGCGTCACCGAGACCAGCCAATCGCGCCCACCCTGCCCGGCGATGGCTAGCTGACCTTCCTGACGGACCTCGAATTCCTGCTGCGGATCGGTCGCCGGGGGCAGTTCGCCTGTGCGGGCGGAAACGGTTTCATCCAGCGTCAATGCGCCGATCTCACCATAGAACCGCAGGGTAATCTGACTGCCCTCGGGCAGGGTCAGCGCCCCTTCGGGCTGATCGTTTAGGTAAAGAACCGGCAAGCCGGTATAGCGCGGCGGTGCGATCCAGCCTTCCCAGGTCGGCCCGTTCATCGCCGAGGCTGCGCCGGGCGTCATGCCACTGAGGCTGCTGACCCGCCAGAACGAGCCAAAGACCAGCGCCACTACCAGCGCCAGCAGCGCCATATACCGCAGGGCAAAGGGATCCGCCGCTGCGATTTTCAGATTTGGAGAGGGCGCGCGGGCCTGCCGCGCCGCTGTCGCCATGCGCTGCTGATGCGCCTGCCATAGGGCCGCCGAGGCCGGGTCGGAAGCGCCAATCGCCTGACTATCCAGAAGCGCGCTGACTGGTCGCCCCGGCAGGGTTGCGTCCAGCCGCGCCAGCGCCGACGCATGGCTTGGCCAGGAAAACCGTTTGATGCCCCAGATGAGCGCCAGCCCAAGCGCTAGCGCGCTGAGCACGGCACCAGACCAGACCAGTTCGACCGGTAATTCATCGTGCAGCCCCAGCATCACCGCCGCCAGCGCCAGCATCAGCACGGAGGCCGCAGGCCAAAGGGCGCGCAGCAGCTGCTCCGCGATCATGCCCGCCCGCGTTAGGCGCAGGGGCCAGCGCAGCGGTTTCAGACGCGGGTCAGCCTTGGGGAATGCAGCGTCGGATGCGGCCATTTCGGCGATGCCTCTCTGCGCGGGTGCGGGCGCGGTTGCGGGGGTGCCCCGACCGCGAAAAGTCCGCAGCCGCGATCAGAGCCATTCCGGAATGGTATCGCGGTTTATCATTTCGTCAAAGGTCGGACGTCGGCGAATAACCGCGAATTGATCCCCATGCACCAGTACCTCGGGGATCAGGGGGCGCGAGTTGTATTCGCTCGACATCACCGCGCCATAGGCTCCGGCGCTGCGGAAGGCGATCAGATCCCCGGCAGCCAGCGGCGGCATATCGCGCTGCTTGGCAAAGGTATCGCCGGATTCGCAGACCGGCCCGACGATATCATAAGGCTGGCTTTCGACGCCCGGCTCCGGCTCGATCACCGGCACGATATCGTGATGCGCCTCGTACATGGCGGGGCGGATCAGATCGTTCATGGCGCCGTCAATGATCAGGAAATCACGGCCCTCGCCGGATTTCACATAAATCACCTTGCTGACCATCAGCCCGGCATTGCCCGCGATCAGGCGACCCGGTTCGATCTCGATCTCGCAGCCGAGGTGGCCCAGCGTACGCTTGATCAGGGCGCCATACTCCACCGGCAGCGGCGGCGCCTCGTTCGAGCGGGTATAGGGAATGCCAAGCCCACCCCCCAGATCGAGGCGGCGGATATCATGACCTTCGGCGCGCAGGGTTTCGGTCAGCTCCGCAACCTTCTGATAGGCGGCCTCGAACGGGGCCAGCTCGGTCAGCTGCGAGCCGATATGCACGTCGATCCCGATCACCTCCAGCCCCGGCAGGCTGGCGGCATGGGCATAGACCTCGCTGGCGCGGGAAATCGGGATGCCGAATTTGTTCTCGGATTTTCCGGTGGCGATCTTGGCGTGGGTCTTTGCATCGACATCGGGGTTGATGCGGATGGTGATCGGGGCGCGCGTGCCAAGTTCCAGCGCAACCGCGTTGATCACCTCCATCTCGGGCTCGGATTCCACGTTGAACTGGCGGATGCCACCGGACAGGGCGCAGCGGATTTCCTCGGCCGTTTTGCCAACGCCGGAAAAGACGATCTTGTCGCCAGGCACACCAGCCGCCTTGGCCCGCAGGTATTCGCCCTGACTGACCACATCCATGCCCGCGCCCGCCTGCGCCAGCGTCTGCAGGATGGCCTGGTTGCTGGCCGCCTTCATCGCAAAACAGACCAGATGCTCCGTGCCTTCCAGCGCCTCGTCGAACAGGCGGAAATGCCTGAGCAGCGTCGCGGTGGAATAGACATAGAACGGCGTGCCTACGGCGGCGGCGATTTCAGCCACCGGAACGTCCTCGGCGCAGAGCGCGCCATCGCGGTAAAGAAAATGATCCATGTCTTGGCGATTAGACCAAAAGAGGCCGCCGGATCAATGGAATTTGTCCTGCTACAGCGCTGTCCACTGCGCGTTTATCCCCGCAGCCCCGATGCGATCATGGTAAAGGCGGTCTCGCGCCGCAGGGTGGCGATCTTGGACCCCGCATCGAACAGGCTCAGATGCAGGAAAACCCCGTCCAGCATCGCGATCACCGCCCGCGCCAGCGCCATCGGATCGCAGTCGGCGCGGATTTCCTGCGCTTCGGCAAGGTCTGCGAAATGTTCTGCCCAGTGCCGGGCCAGCCAATCGAAAAACCCGTCGATGATCTCTACGGCACGGGGATCCTTGAACCCCGGTCCCAGCACTTCAAAGATCAGCGATGTCATATCACGCTGCGCCAGGATCACCGTCTGGCGCAGGCCATCCAGATAAAGCTCAAGCGTCTGCGGGGCGGGCAGCAGGGTGATCTGGCCCCTCAGCCCGTCGAAATATTGCCCGATCAAGCTCAGGATGAGGTCATCCTTGCCGTCGCAATAAAGATAGAGCGTGCCCTTGGCCACGCCCGCGGCCCTGGCAATATCGGTCATTTTGGTGGCCTGATAGCCCGTGCGCGCAAAACACATCATCGCCGCCTCGAGGATCTCAGCCCTCATTTTATCCTTGTCGACGATCTTCGGCATTGCCGTTCCTTTTGGGCCTGATTGCACGGAATGCATAGCGGGGTTGACCTGTCCCGGCATATAAATGACTTGCGGGTCAGTCATGCGGCCCCTAGATAGCGCGCTATATCTGACCAATTGGTCAAAAATGGATTAGTGTCAATGAGTGAAAATCAGAAGATTGCATTTGTCGCCGGTGCAACTGGCCATCTGGGGCGCCATCTGGTGGCGCAACTGTCGGCCCGGGGCTACTCCGTGCGGGCACTGGTCCGGTCCGGCTCGGATACGTCCGGGTTTCCCCGAGGTGTTGAAATCGTCACCGCAGAGGCCACCGACCCGGCCAGCCTCAGCGGACTTATGGATGGGGTGGAACTCGTTGTCTCGGCCTTGGGGCTGACCCGGCAGACCGACCGTGTGACCTATCTGGATGTGGATTATCAGGCCAACCTCAACCTGCTGAAAGAGGCGGTGAACGCCGGGGTCGGTCAGTTTGCCTATGTGCATGTGCTGACCCGGGGCACCCCCACCTCTGATCTAGTGGCGGCCAAATCGCGGTTCGTCGGCGTGCTGCAAACCGCCCCGCTGCAGGCGTGCGTCATCCGCCCCAACGGGTTCTTTGCCGATATGGAAGAGATCCTGTCGATGGCGAAAAAGGGCCGGGTCTGGCTAATCGGTGACGGTTCGGAGCGGATCAACCCGATTCATGCCCGCGATCTGTCCTGTGCCATTCTTGATGCCATCGAAGCCGGGGAGGCGGATGTGGAGATCGGCGGGCCCCAGGTGCTGAGCCTCGATCAGATCGCAGAACTGGCCTTTGACGCCCTCGGTAAACCCGCCCGGATTACCCACCTGCCACTGTGGCTGGGCCATGCGGCCCTATCAGTGATGAAACGTTGCACCCCGCGTCATGTCTGGGGGCCGTTCGAGTTTTTCCTGACCTCCTGCCAGCAGGACGCCATCGGACCGCAATATGGCAGCCGGTCGCTGGGCGATCACTATGCTGGGATTTGTTCAAATCGTGCCGGGACAAAGGTTTCGGCGTTCAGTTCCCGATAGAAACGCCAACCCGGGCGTACCCCGAAACTGTCACACCCGACCCGGGTGTCTGAGACGCAGAGCTACCGCTTGCGGTACCCGCAGTGCGTTCAGAGGCCAGCGGCTCACATCCCGCCAAAGCGATCACGACCGGCAGCCAGAGGACGGCGCAGGCCGCGCGAGAAGGCATCAGAAGCCCAGAAGAAGGCTGAACGGTCCCTGCTGCACACCCACACTGCCCCCGGCATGGACACCGCTGGTAGAGACCCCGACCCCGGCATTGAGTGTGGGGCGCACCGGTTCTCCATCCACGCCACAGGCCGCGAGTGTTGTGGCAGCGACGAAAAGAACAACAAGAACGCGCATCAGAGTGAAGCCCTCAGCTCGGGTGGGTATTCATTCAATATGGGCGGGGCGCTGGCCAATCACAAGCGCCCCCGCCACAGGATCTCGGCGAATGGCTGCTTAGCCCGCCAGGATCTCTTTCCAGCGCTTCACCTGCGCGCGTACCTGCGCGGGCGCGGTGCCACCATAGGACATGCGCGAGTTGACCGAGTTTTCGACTCCCAGAACGGTGAAGATATCCTCGGTGATGCCGTCGTGCACGCCCTGCATGTCCTCAAGGCTGAGGTCAGGCAGATCGCAGCCACGGCCCTCGGCCATTGCGACCAAGGCGCCGGTGACATGGTGGGCATCGCGGAAGGGCACCTTCAGCACCCGCACCATCCAGTCGGCCAGATCGGTGGCGGTGGAGAAACCCGAACCTGCGGCGGCAGCCAGCGACTCGCGGTTGCCAGTCATATCCTTGACCATGCCTTCCATCGCAGCCAGCGCCAGCATCCAGTTGTCGGCTGCATCAAAGACCTGTTCCTTGTCTTCCTGCATATCCTTGGAATAGGCGAGCGGCAGGCCCTTCATCACCATCATCAGCGCGGTATTGGCGCCGAAGATCCGGCCCACCTTGGCGCGGATCAGCTCGGCGGCGTCGGGATTCTTCTTCTGCGGCATGATCGAGGAGCCGGTGGAGAAGCGATCCGAGAGCGTCACGAAGCGGAACTGGGCCGAGGACCAGATCACCAGCTCTTCGGCAAAACGGCTGAGGTGCACGGCGCAGATCGATGCGGTGCTCAGGAACTCCAGCGCGAAATCGCGATCCGACACGGCATCGAGCGAGTTTGCCGCAGGACGGTCAAAGCCCAGCGCCGATGCGGTCATGTCACGGTCGATGGGGAAGGAGGTGCCAGCCAGCGCCGCCGCACCCAGGGGCGATTCGTTCATCCGGGCGCGGGCATCACGCACGCGGGACAGATCGCGGCCGAACATTTCCACATAGGCCATCATGTGATGGCCCCAGGTCACCGGCTGCGCGGTCTGCAGGTGGGTAAAGCCGGGCATCACCCAGTCGGCGCCTGCCTCGGCCTGATCTACCAGCGCCTTGATCAGCGCCAGCAGGCCTTTTTCGGCAGCGTCGAACTGATCGCGCACCCAGAGTTTGAAATCGGTCGCCACCTGATCATTGCGCGACCGGCCGGTGTGCAGACGCCCGGCGGGCTCTCCGATCACCTCTTTCAGGCGCGCTTCGACGTTCATATGGATGTCTTCCAGCGCGGTAGAGAACTGGAAGCTGCCGCTTTCGATCTCTGACAAGACCGTGAGTAGCCCTTCCCGAATGGCCTCGGCGTCGTTATCCGTAATGACGCCTGTCGCGGCCAGCATGGCGGCATGGGCTCTTGAGCCTGCGATGTCCTGGGCTGCCATACGCTTGTCAAACCCGATCGAGGCATTAATTGCCTCCATGATCGCGTCAGGGCCAGCGGCAAAGCGGCCGCCCCACATCTGGTTTGAGGATTGATCTGTCATGGCTGAACCCCGGAGATAACATGCGTCTGTTTCGTCACCTCACCCTTTATATGGCCCTTGCCTTGGGTGCAAATGCCGCCTTCGCCGCAGATGTCGCGACGCTGGAGGCGCTGCGCGCCGACAGTCTGAAACGGCTGGTCGTCCATTCCGAGCCGCGCCCCGTCTCTGACGCGGAGTTCTTTCTGGAAAACGATGGCGGCACCGCCACGCTGACCGATTATCAGGGCAAGATCGTTCTGCTGAACTTCTGGGCGACCTGGTGTGCCCCCTGCCGCAAGGAAATGCCGCAAATCGCCGAGTTGCAGGAAGAGTTCGGCGGCGAGGACTTCGAGGTTCTGACCATCGCCACCGGGCGCAATTCCCCTGCTGGTATCGTCAAGTTCTTCGAGGAAAACGGTATCACCGGCCTGCCCCGCCACACCGATCCGAAACAGGCGCTGGCCCGCAACATGGCAGTGATCGGCCTGCCCATCACCGTTCTGATCAACCGCGAAGGCGAAGAGGTTGCCCGCCTTCTGGGCGATGCGGAATGGAACAGCGACAGCGCCAAGGCGATCATCAAAGAGATGATTGCAACGCATTGATCTGCGCATCCCGCAACGGGTCCGGCCGCGCCCCGATCACGGCTTGACCTCACGCGACCTTTGACAGGCTCCTTCCCGGTCCGCCAATGTAGGGATCAGGGAGGAGCATATGCCACTAGAGATCCTGCTGATCATGGTTATCGGCGGCGTCAGCGCGGTCGCCGCGATCCTGCATCTGTCGGGCCGCTCGGCGCAGACGGTGCTGTCGGTCGAGGACGCCCGCGCCGAGTGGCATCGCCATTTCCCCGATGATGTGATCCACCAGGTGCTGATCGCCGAAAACGGCCACGCCGCGCTGGTTCAGACCGAAGGCGGAACCGGCCTTCTCTGGGCCTTTGGCGCCGACACCGTGGCGCGCCATCTGATTGATTTTGATGTCTTTGAAACCGGAACCGGCCTCAGGCTGGAGTTCCACGATTTTGGCACGCCGGGCGTCTCGCTCTCTCTTGCGCCGCACGAACGCGCAGACTGGCAACAGATGATGATCCCGTCCTGAAGGAACCCCGCCGATGAGCGATCCGATCTCTTACCCCGATGTGACTCAATATGCGGTGCCGTTTTTCATCGCGGCGATCCTGGCCGAGTTCCTGTGGATCGCGATCAAAGGCCGGGGCGGTCGTTATGAAACCCGCGATGCGCTGACCTCGCTGATCATGGGGGCGGGCAGCGTCGCGGCAGGGATCCTGCTGGGTTTCATCGCCTGGGCGTTCTTCATGGTTCTGTGGCGGCTCACGCCGCTTGATATGGGGACGTCTATCTGGGCGGTGCTGGTCTGTTTCATGCTGGATGATCTGCGGTACTACTGGGTGCACCGGTTCGGCCACAGGGTACGCTGGGTCTGGGCCAGTCATGTGAACCATCACTCCAGCCAGCATTACAACCTGACCACCGCGCTGCGGCAGACCTGGACCGGCACCTTCACCTTCATGATGGTGGTGCGCGCGCCGCTGGTGCTGCTGGGATTCCACCCGGCGCTGGTACTGTTCGTCGGTGGCCTCAACCTGATCTACCAGTTCTGGATCCACACCGAAGCGATTGGCAAGATGCCCCGCTGGTTCGAGGCAGTGATGAACACCCCCAGCCACCACCGCGCTCACCATGGCCGCAACCCGCGCTATCTGGACTGTAATTATGCCGGCGTCTTCATCATCTGGGACCGGATGTTCGGCACCTTCGTCCCTGAACAGGAGAACGACCGCGTCGATTACGGCCTTGTCCACAACATCGGCACCTTCAATCCGCTACGGGTCGCCTTTCACGAATGGGTGGGGATTTTCCGTGACATGACCCAGCCCGGCCTGACCCTGAAACAACGGCTGCTTTATGCGCTGGCGCCGCCCGGCTACAGCCACGATGGCAGCCGCGACACCAGCGAAACCATCAAGGCGAAATACCTGGCCCGAAACCCGGGTGACCGCGGCACGCCGGGATTTGAACAACCAGCCGACCCGACCTGACAGACCGGGCCGCGACATCAGATGCGACTTTTCCTAAAGTTTTAACTTTAATCCATGGTTCACCCTTTTGTCCGAGAGTGCAAAGCAACGCATAGTTTCCATGCACATGATCAGGCACAGGTATAGCCAGGGGGCAAAACAGTGAAACACAGTCGCTGGAAAAAAGCGGACCTGCCAGAAGGCTCAGAAAACCCACTGAACGCAGCGGTAGTATCCCGCGACCGGTCCACATTGGATATGGTTGCCGAGGCGGTGAAGCATGACCAGACGATGCTGGCCTTCCAGCCGGTCATGCAGGCCATGCCCCCGCATCAGACCGCCTTTTATGAGGGTTACATCCGGGTTCTGGATGCCACCGGTCGGGTGATTCCTGCCCGTGACTTCATGCATGTGGTCGAGGAAAAGGAAATCGGCCGCGCACTGGACTGTCTGGCGCTGCAGCACGGGCTGCGGGCGCTGATGAAATCGCCCCAGATCCGCCTGTCCGTGAACATGTCGGCGCGCTCCATCGGCTACGGCCGCTGGATGGACGTGCTGAACCGCTTCCTGAAGAAAGACTCCACCATTGGCGAACGTCTGGTTCTGGAAATCACCGAAGCCTCGGCCATGGCCGCGCCAGAGCTGGTCATCGACTTCATGGAGCGGCTGCAGAAACACGGCATCGCCTTTGCGCTGGATAACTTCGGGGCCGGCACCACGGCCATCGCTCACTTTCGCGAATTCTTCTTTGACGCGGTCAAGATCGACGGTCAGTTCATCCGCGGCATCAGCGGCAATCCGGACAATCAGTCCGTGACCTGCGCTCTGGTCGGCATTGCCAAGCAGTTCGACATGCTGGTGGTGGCCGAGTCGGTGGAATCCGAAGCCGATGCGCAATACCTTGTTTCCATCGGCGTTGACTGCATGCAGGGCTTCCTGTTCGGCGCCCCGACGGTCAGCCCGCCCTGGCTGGAGGAACTGAAGGAACGCAGCCGCGCCTGATCCGCTGCACTGCAGCGCTCGGAAATAGCCTCCTTGTTTCAGAGCCTTCTGTGCATCTGACCGCATGACCCCCAAAAAAGAGCCACCGTCACCGGTGGTTTTTTGCGTTT
Source organism: Phaeobacter sp. CAU 1743 (assembly GCF_039839315.1). NCBI lineage: Bacteria > Pseudomonadati > Pseudomonadota > Alphaproteobacteria > Rhodobacterales > Roseobacteraceae > Phaeobacter > Phaeobacter sp. CAU 1743. The sequence continues at coordinate 42,473 of NZ_JBDOQR010000026.1, forward strand.
ATGCCGGTTGACTTCCCGTCAGCCGCTGGGACACCCTGTCGATTGCTGCAGGTGCAGCAATACGCTATGCCTGCCCCGGAGTACGGGAGGACGTGTTTGCCATCGCGGGGTTTTGATTTCACCACCGACCGCGCGGATGCAACATCTCCGGAGTTAATTGATGGCAGAGGACCCATATCAATGACCAATGTTGTAATCGCATCCGCCGCACGGACCGCCGTCGGCAGTTTTGGCGGCTCGTTCGCCAATACGCCCGCCCATGATCTGGGTGCCGCTGTTCTGGAGGCCGTTGTTGCTCGCGCCGGCGTCGACAAAAGCGAGATCTCTGAAACCATTCTCGGTCAGGTTCTGACCGCCGCTCAGGGCCAGAACCCGGCCCGTCAGGCCCATATCAATGCCGGCCTGCCCATCGAAAGCGCCGCCTGGGGCATCAACCAGGTCTGCGGCTCCGGTCTGCGCGCCGTGGCCCTCGGCGCACAGCACATCCAGCTGGGCGATGCCGCCATCGTTTGCGCCGGTGGCCAGGAAAGCATGACCCTGTCGCCCCACGCCGCAAATCTGCGCGCCGGTCACAAGATGGGCGACATGAAGTATATCGACACCATGATCCGTGACGGCCTGTGGGATGCCTTCAACGGCTACCACATGGGCCAGACCGCTGAAAACGTCGCCGAACAGTGGCAGATCTCCCGCGATCAGCAGGACGAATTCGCCGTCGGCAGCCAGAACAAGGCCGAAGCCGCCCAGAAGGCGGGCAAGTTCGTTGATGAAATCACCCCCTTCACCGTGAAAACCCGCAAGGGCGACATCGTGGTGGACAGCGACGAATACATCCGTCACGGCGCCACCATCGAAGCCATGCAGAAACTGCGCCCCGCCTTCACCAAGGACGGATCTGTCACCGCTGCCAACGCCTCCGGCCTGAACGACGGTGCTGCGGCCACCCTGCTGATGAGCGCCGATGAAGCAGAGAAACGCGGTATCGAGCCGCTGGCCCGCATCGCCTCTTATGCCACCGCTGGCGTCGATCCCTCGATCATGGGCGTCGGCCCGATCCACGCCTCCCGCAAGGCGCTGGAGAAGGCAGGCTGGAGCGCCTCGGATCTGGATCTGGTTGAGGCCAACGAAGCCTTTGCCGCGCAGGCCTGCGCCGTGAACAAGGAAATGGGCTGGGATCCCAGCATCGTCAACGTCAACGGTGGCGCCATCGCCATCGGCCACCCCATCGGCGCCTCGGGCTGCCGGGTTCTGAACACGCTGCTGTTTGAAATGAAGCGGCGCGGTGCCAAGAAAGGCCTCGCCACGCTTTGCATCGGTGGCGGTATGGGCGTCGCCATGTGCGTGGAGCGCCCGTAACGTGGCCTCGTAACCGGACATATCTAAGGGCGCCATGTTGGCGCCCTTTTCTTTTAGGCTTCAAAGGTTTGTCAGGGGTGCGACAATTTATGCGGCGGCGCAGCAAAATCCGTTGCGCAATATTGTTGCTCAAACTAACCTCTGCATGTAGCAAGATTACCAAGTAAATGAATCACTGGAGGACAACTCAATGGCACGAACTGCACTCGTCACAGGCGGCTCCCGCGGCATCGGCGCAGCAATTTCCAAGGCTCTGAAGGCCGAAGGCTATGACGTCGCAGCCACTTATGCCGGCAATGACGAAGCCGCGGCCAAATTCACCGAGGAAACCGGCATCAAGACCTACAAGTGGAACGTGGGCGACTACGAAGAAAGCAAGGCGGGTATCGAAAAAGTCGAAGCCGATCTGGGTCCCATTGACGTCGTGGTGGCAAATGCTGGGATCACCCGCGATGCCCCCTTCCACAAGATGACGCCCGAGCAGTGGCACCAGGTGATCGACACCAACCTGACCGGCGTCTTCAACACCATTCACCCGATCTGGCCCGGCATGCGCGAGCGCAAGTTCGGCCGTATCATCGTGATCTCCTCGATCAACGGTCAGAAAGGTCAGTTCGCTCAGGTAAACTATGCTGCCACCAAGGCAGGCGATCTGGGCATCGTCAAATCCCTGGCGCAGGAAGGCGCCCGCGCAGGCATCACCGCCAACGCGATCTGCCCGGGCTATATCGCCACTGAAATGGTGATGGCCGTGCCCGAAAAGGTGCGTGATTCGATCATCGCACAGATCCCGACCGGCCGCCTGGGCGAGCCCGAGGAAATCGCCCGCTGCGTGACCTTCCTGGCCTCTGACGACGCAGGCTTCATCAACGGGTCGACCATTTCCGCCAACGGCGGTCAGTTCTTCGTCTGATCCGAGTGCGCAATGGTAAAAACAACAAGGGCCGGTCCTGATGGACCGGCCCTTTTTCAATCCCGTAAGGACATGTGCACTATGCCCAGCGGGAAACTCTTGTGCTGACCAGCGAAGACTTGCCACGGCGGAACAGGCGCGCCCAGAAGGATTTCAGCACCTGGCCGCGTTCTTCATGTGCACGCTGCATGGCCAGTTTGATATCGGCGTTGACTGTATATTCCATCTCGCAAACCTCCGTTTCGGATCAGCATCATTAACCTGACACCAATATGATTGCGGGTGAAAAAACTTACAAACGAGACTTTTCATTCATTCAGTTAAGTATTACTTATGTGACTATGCCAGAACGCCTGCCCCCCCTGACAGCCCTGCGCGCTTTTGATGCCGCCGCCCGCCACATGTCCTTTGCCAAGGCGGCAGAGGAGCTGAACGTAACCCCGGCGGCGCTGTCCTTTCAGATCAAATCGCTTGAGGAGCACCTCGGCGCGCAGCTGTTCCGTCGACTCAACCGTGCGGTGGAGCTGACCGAGGCCGGCCGCACGCTGGCCCCAGGCGCCGCCGAGGGGTTCGAGGTTCTGGGAGATGCCTGGCGCGCCACCCGGCGGCTGCAGGACAACAGCACACTGACGGTGACCGCTGGCCCAGGCTTTACCGCGAAATGGCTGGCGCCGCGTCTTTATGAATTCGCCCGCGCCCATCCCGAAATCGACCTGCGCTTTTCCGCGACACTCAGGCAAATGGACTTCCAGCGTGACGAGGTCGATGTGGCAATCCGGTTTGGCGTCGGCCCGGACGAGGGCCTTTGGTCCCTGCCCCTGCGCAAGGAATGGATGACACCGGTGATGACGCCGGAACTGGCAGAGAAATACAAAACCCCCGAAAGCCTGACCGAGGCGCCGCTTCTGTTCGACGAATCCCTGAACTTCCTGCAGCCGCCCTGCGACTGGCCAGCATGGTTCGCCGCTGTCGGAATCGATTTTGCCCCCACGCATGGCGCGCATTTCTCGCAGGCCGACCATGCGGTGGATGCCGCCCTGACCGGGGCGGGCGTCGTGCTTGGCCGCCGCGCCATGGTGGTGACCGATCTGCACGCCGGGCGTCTGGTGGCCCCTTTCGCGACTGCGATTGAAACCGAAGGACGGTTTCGCTTTGTCTGCGCCAAGGGCACCGAGGATCGCCCCCAGATCAAGGCGTTCCGCGACTGGTTCATGGGTGAGATCGACAAGACATCCTATGTGTCTGAGCGGTTCGATATCATCCCGGTCACCGATATCGCCCAGCCCTGAATGCAGCATTCCTGACCACTCGCACGCGGTTCGCCCTGACCGCCCTTTCAAAAGCAAAAGGGCCACCAGATCTGGCAGCCCAATTTCATCAGACATATCGTGGGCGCGCCGCCCGTGTCGGTTTTGCTCCGGTTTGCGGCTGCGCCCGAGTTGCTCGCGCGTCAGTGCGCCAGTTCGCTTGCGGACAATCGCTCAATCTCTTCCTTGAGCTTCAGTTTCTGCTTTTTCATGGCAGCGACTTCCAGACCGTCGGTACTGGGTGCACGTTGGGCCTGTTCGACTTCCATGCTGAGGTGCTCGTGCTTCTTCTTCAGTTCCGTGAGATGCGAGCTGAGGCTCATGCCGTTCCTCCTTTTTGAGCAAAATACGCCCTGCGTCAGCAGGACACCTCAAGTGGAGCATAAGAAAATGCGTCTGTCACGCTGCAGGCGCACAGTTTTGTCATCAATTTGTTGCATCGGCTGAAGACTGCCAAAAACCGCCGCTCAGCCTTGCAATAAAGGCGCAAAGCCACGGTAAAACGACTATGTAACGCTTGAAAGACGCAAGGGTCCTACCCATATGGGCGTCCGGTCAGACAGGCCCGGCAACGCTCTGATGGCAGTCCCCGATACCACGTCACCGCCTTGGCGACCGACTCGCCGCGATAGAGGATTGGCTCCTCAGGCTGGCCGCTTTTCCCCGGGCCAGGGCAGGGCCGCCCCCTGCCGCAGAACATCGGCCACCTCTTCCTGATAGCTTTCACCGTCCCGCTCGTGCCGCGCACCCTTGTGCAGGATCAGCGGCGCGTGCAGCCGGAACTCCGCCCGCCCCTCCTTGCGCGCGCGCAGGATCACCAGCTCTGCCGCCCGCCCCTGTCGCGGCGCCAGCGGCAGCACCTCCAGCGACCCCAGCCTCCCGGCACAGGCCACCAGCATATCCGGCAACCGGTCCGCGCGCTGGATCATGTGCAGGTATCCACGCGGCGCCAGCCGTTTGGCGGCAACGGCGATCCAGTCCTGCAGCGGTGTCTCTTCTCCGAGGGCAACCCGCCGCCCGGCATCCTGCGCCGGGCTGTGCCCCCCTGCCCGGTAGTAAGGCGGGTTGGCAATCACATGGGCGAACTGCGTCTGGCGCAAAGACACCGGCAACTGCGCCAGATCCGCCTCGATCACATCGACATCCTGCCCGTTCAGCGCGCCATTGCGCCGCGCCAGGTCGGCATAGGCGGCCTGCAGTTCCACGCCCGTAAGGCGCAGCCCCGGCACCCTTGCCGCAAGGCACAGCAGCGCCTGCCCCGCACCGCAGCCGAGCTCCAGCACATGCTCCCCCGCCCGCGCCGGAACAGCGGCCGCCAGCAGCACCGGATCAACCCCGGCACGGTAGCCTTTGACGGGCTGATACAGCCGCACCCGGCCGCCCAGGAACTCGTTACAGGTCAGATCCGCGTCGGCAAAATTGCTCATTGGCCCAGCGGGATGTCATTGTCGCGCATCACCCGCAGAGCCGGGTCATAATCATCCGGATGCACCATTAAACGGCGCGGAAAAATTCCGATGCCGCCCTCGAGGATGCTCATATTTACGTCCAACTGAAAGCAGTCTATATCCTCTCCCTCAAGAAGGGCTGAGGCAAAGGCCAGGACGGTTGGATCGGTGCTGCGCAGAAGTTCCTTCATGGGGATGGATCTAAGAGCAAGGGCAATACCTTGTCGAGCCTGAAAGCCGGGAAAGCAATGGACCAAGTCATGACGCAAAAGCCGCATGAAATGCTGGCAGCCACCCTCAGCGACGAGATGGCGGCGGTAAACACGCTGATCCGCACACGGATGGCCTCCGAGCACGCGCCCCGGATCCCCGAGGTGACCGCCCATCTGGTCGAGGCCGGCGGCAAGCGCCTGCGCCCGATGCTGACCCTGGCGGCGGCGCGCATGTGTGGCTACGAGGGCGACAATCACGTCAAACTGGCGGCCACAGTGGAGTTCATCCACACCGCTACCCTGCTGCACGACGATGTGGTCGACGAAAGCGGCCAGCGCCGCGGCCGCCCCACCGCCAACCTCTTGTGGGACAACAAAAGCTCGGTTCTGGTCGGCGATTACCTCTTTGCCCGCAGCTTCCAGCTGATGGTGGAAACCGGCTCTTTGCGTGTGCTGGACATCCTTGCCAATGCCGCCGCCACCATCGCCGAGGGCGAGGTGCTGCAGATGACCGCAGCAACCGACCTCAAAACCGACGAAGCGATCTACCTGCAGGTGGTGCGCGGCAAGACGGCAGCGCTGTTCTCCGCCGCAACCGAGGTCGGTGGCGTCATCGCCGGGGTGGAGGAAGCGCAGATCAAGGCGCTGTTCGATTACGGTGATGCCCTGGGCATCGCTTTCCAGATCGCCGATGACCTTCTGGATTATCAGGGCGACAGCAAGGCAACTGGCAAGAACGTCGGCGACGATTTCCGCGAACGCAAGCTGACCCTGCCGGTGATCAAGGCAGTGGCGCAGGCCACCGATGAGGAACGCGCCTTCTGGACCCGCACCATCGAAAAGGGTCGCCAGGAAGAGGGAGATCTCGACCACGCTCTGGCGCTGATGGGCAAGTACAAGACGCTGGAGGCCACCCGCGACGACGCCATGGCCTGGGCCGAAAAGGCCAAGACCGCGCTGCAAAGCCTGCCGGAGCACCCGATCCGCCAGATGTTGCATGATCTCGCCGATTACGTGGTGGCGCGGCTGCACTAACCCGCCGGAGCAACCCGCCAAAGCGGGCATGTCAGCCCCTTTCTTCCAAAATCCGGGTCAAGGGAGGCGTCAGCCTCCGCGCCCCGCGCGGCTTGCCCTTGAGGCGGGTTTTGGAACTCCACACTCGATGTAGCGCCTGCAGCGCAGACCTGCGCTTCAGGCCCTCTCAGCAGATCTGGAAAACAGCGCGCCGCAGGCGCGCTGCCGGGCCCAAGGCTGTTTGCTGCATCTTTGATGCGGCGATACAGGCGCGGGAGGCCCCCCGCGCCTAGAGCAAGCGCCCCGAAGCCACCCACCAGTCAGGGTGTTTCGCACGAATATCCTCTGCCGCGTTTTGCGCCTGCTCCTCGTCAGGTTCGAACAGCGCAAAACAGGTGGCGCCAGAGCCGGACATGGCCGAAAACAGCGCCCCCGAGCCACGCAGCGCGTCCAGAACCTCTCCGATCACGGGCGCAGCCGCCACCGCGGGGGCCTGCAAATCGTTGCGCTGCCCCGCCAGCCATTCCGACAGCTCCACCGCATCGCCCCAGACCGGCAGGTCCTGCGGCATTGCGGGGTTCTGGCGGCAGACCAACCCGCGGAAGACCACCGGGGTAGAAACCGCCACACCAGGATTCACCAGCAGGATATCGCAGGGGGGCAAGGGCGGCAGCGGCGTCAGATCCTCGCCAATCCCCGCCATGCGCCAGGCTCCCGGCGCTATGCAGACAGGCACATCTGCGCCGAGGCTTAGCAAATCCGATTCACCGGGGAGCTCCACATCCCATAGCTGCGATAGTGCCCGCAACGTTGCCGCCGCATCCGAAGAGCCGCCGCCAATGCCAGCCGCTGCAGGCAGATGTTTTTCCAGAGTAATCTCAGCGCCCGGCCCGGCAGGTTTCAAAACCTCTGCCGCCCGCAACACAAGGTTGGAACCGTCCGTGGGCACGCCAGCCGCCCGTGGCCCAGTCACATGCAGGGACAGATCCTCAGCCGGGCGCACCCGCACCTGGTCCCCGACATCGCAAAACGCCACCAGCGAATCCAGCAGGTGATAACCATCGGCGCGCTGGCCGGTCACATGCAGGGTCAGGTTGATCTTGGCCGGGGCGAAAGCCTCAACCGCCATTGGCAACCTTCAGGGGATCCGCACCTTCTTCTTCCAGCACCACATCCAGACCGACCTCGATCTTGCGGCGGATCCGTTCGGGATCGGCTTCACCATCGCCTTCGCCAGAGTGGATGAAGGACAGCGCTCGTTTCCACTGGAATTCCGCTTCGCGTTGGCGGCCTACTGCCCAGAAAACATCGCCAAGATGGTCATTCACCACCGGATCCACCGGCATCAATTCCACCGCGCGCTCCATGTGGCCCACCGCCTCGCTATAACGACCAAGACGATACAGCACCCAGCCCAGCGAATCGACGATATAGCCCGACTCGGGACGTGCTGCGACGGCGCGCTCGATCATGTCGAGCGCCTCATCCAGGTTCTTCTGCTTTTCCACCAGCGAGTAGCCAAGGTAGTTCAGCACCTGCGGGCGGTTCGGCTCCAGCGCCAGAGAGGCACGGAAATCGGCCTCGGCCTCGGCCCAGTTATCCAGCCTTTCGTGGCAGATGCCGCGGGCATAATAGAGGAACCAGCGGCTCGGCGATTGTTCAGGCGTGTAGGTCAGCGCCTTGTCATAGGCGGTCACGGCGCCAGTGTAGTCTTCCTGCTGTCGCAGCAGGTCGCCCAGGCTGACCTGAACCTGAGGCAGTTCAGGATAGATCTCTGCCAGTTGCGCCAATACCTCGGCTGCGGCGTCCGGTTTGGCCGAGCGGCGCAGCGCCTCGGCGCGGCCCATTTCAGCGGCATAATAATCGGGATGGCTGCGCGGCACCTGTTTATAGGTGGCAATCGACAGCGGGAAGCGGCCCAGCTTGTCCAAGAGCTCCGCGCTTAGCAGAACCGCATCGACGTGATCCGGGTTCAGGACCGAGGCCATGCGGGCATACATCAGCACATAGTCATCCGCCTGCTGCCCATTCAGCGCCGATCCCATGGTGAAAAAGACTTCGGCGATCCCTTCGACCGGGCCGGGCGCCATGGTAAAGCCAAGCGCCTCGCCTGCCTCAAGTCGGCCCCGCAAATCCGCAAGCGCCGGATCAAAGCCGCTGCTGAAAGCCCCGCTCAGCACCTCAAGCGCCTTTTCGTTCTGCCCCAGCTGCGACAGGATCTGCATCCGCGCCAGAACCGATTGGCGCGACAGGCGGGTCAGCTTGCCATCCTCGGCCGCGAACATCGCCTCTGCGCCCTCGTAGTCCCCGACCGAGGCCAGCGCCAGCGCCTGATGAAACTGCGCGTAGGGGCGCAGGTTCTGGTCTTCGGCAAGGGCTTCGAAACTCTGCATCGCGGCGGAGACAGCCCCTTCGCCCATATGCGCCCAGGCTGTCAGCAACCCATCCACCAGCGGGTGAATATCGCGGATCGCCAGATCCCGCGCCAGAATGTCGACAAAGGCGCCGCGGCGGGCGAAATCGCCCACCATGACCATATTCGTCGCCTGGCTGCGCAGCTCCATCTCCCACAGGCGCTGTGCCACTGGCAGTGCACGATCCAGATCGCCCTGCGCCAGCTGGGCAAAGACCACATTTTCCATCAACACGGGGTTCTTCGGATCGCGGACCAGAGCGCGGGTGTAATATTCGGCAGCTGCCGAGAAATCACTCTCATAGGTGGCGGCCCGACCAGCGAGGTACGCCCCCGCCAATCCGTTAGCTGCAACTGGCGCCGCAAGGCCCAGCGTGGATGTGACCGAAACAGACAGCGCAACCAGCGCCGCGGATGACAGGTTGCGAAGATTTTGAACCGGCACCGGGACCTCCCCCAAGGGTATGTATTCGTGATTGTGAAAAAGGGTAATCCGGGCGCTGACAACACGCAATGGGGCGCCTCGGAAGGCGCCCCACTTTTGCGTTATTTCCGGCAAAACCGGAGGAAATCCGCCCGGCTGCGGGCAAATCTGCCCAAACCGGATCACATATTGGGATAGTTCGGCCCGTCACCGCCCTGCGGCGTGGTCCAGGTGATGTTCTGGCTCGGGTCCTTGATGTCGCAGGTCTTGCAGTGCACGCAGTTCTGGAAGTTCACCACGAACTCCGGCTTGCCGTCCTTTTCGACCACCTCGTAGACGCCGACCGGGCAATAGCGCTGCGCCGGTTCGTCGTATTTTGGCAGGTTGACCGAGATCGGCGTATCCGCATTGCCAAGGTGCAGGTGGCAAGGCTGGCTTTCCTCGTGATTGGTCATCGCGAAGGAGACGTTGGTCAGCCGGTCAAAGGACAGGGTGCCATCGGGTTTCGGGTAATCAATCGGCTTGTGCTTGCTGGCCTCTTCGGTGGCTTCGGCGTCGTTCTTGCCGTGACCAAGGGTGCCAAAGAAGGACAGGCCAAGGATGTTGTTGGTCCACATATCCAGACCACCCAGCATCAGCGAGGCGGTGAGACCCCACTTCGACCACATCGGCTTGACGTTGCGGACCATCTTGAGGTCCTTGCCGATAGCGCCTTCGCGCACGTCTGTCTCATAGGCGGACAACTCGTCACCGGAACGCTCGGCCTTGATGGCGTCATATGCGGCTTCGGCTGCGGCCTTGCCCGACAGCATGGCGTTGTGGTTGCCCTTGATGCGCGGCACGTTGACCATGCCTGCGGCGCAACCCAGCAGCGCCACACCAGGTGCCACAAGCTTCGGCATCGACTGCCAGCCGCCTTCGGTGATGGCGCGGGCGCCATAGGCCACGCGCTTGCCGCCTTCCAGCAGCTCGGCGACCATCGGGTGGTGCTTGAACCGCTGGAATTCCATGTAGGGGAACAGGTAGGGGTTCTTGTAGTTCAGGTGCACCACGAAGCCCACGTAAACCTGATTGTTGTCCAGGTGATAGATAAAGGAGCCACCGCCAGCGTTGGAATTCAGCGGCCAACCCATGGTGTGGGTGACGGTGCCTTCCTTGTGCTTGGCCGGGTCGATCTCCCAGATCTCTTTCATGCCGACGCCGTATTTCTGCGGCTCCTTGCCATCGGACAGGCCGTATTTGGCGATCACTTCCTTGGACAGCGAGCCACGTACGCCTTCGCCGAGGAAGACATATTTGCCGTGCAGTTCCATGCCCGGCTCGGTGTTGGGACCGTAAGAGCCGTCGGCCTCCAGACCGAAGACACCGGCGACCACGCCTTTGACTTCGCCGTTGTCGCCGTAGATCAGCTCGGAGCAGGCCATGCCCGGGAAAATCTCGACGCCCAGTTCCTCGGCCTGTTCAGCCATCCAGCGGCAGACATTGCCCATGGAGACAATGTAGTTGCCGTGGTTGTTCATCAGCGGCGGCATCGGGAAGTTGGGGATCCGCACCTCGCCCGACTCGCCCATCATGTAGAAGTTGTCTTCCTTGACCGGCGTGTTGAGCGGCGCGCCCTTTTCCTTCCAGTCGGGGATCAGCGCATCAAGACCGCAGGGATCCAGAACCGCGCCCGACAGGATATGCGCGCCCACTTCGGAGCCTTTTTCCAGCACCACGACCTCAAGGTCGCTGTCCAACTGCTTCAGACGGATCGCCGCCGACAGACCCGCAGGGCCGGCCCCGACGATCACAACGTCATATTCCATCGCTTCGCGTTCAATCTCGGCCATAGATGATGTGCTCCTTGGCTATCGTTCGTTTCTGTCCCCATCGGACAGAAGGTCCTGGGCGCAATTTTCTTTCGCGGTTGCTTAGCGTTTGGGGATTACAAAGGTCAATCCATACTCTGCGTTACGTTCCAGCAGAACGGGCTTTTCCGTATAAAACATACTCATTTCCGACGCTCATCCGTCATTTTCAACCTCTGGGCTGTCCCCCATCAGATAGCGCGGGCCGGTGCCCTTCTCTCCTGCCTTGTCCTGCGGATTATATAGCGCGCATCTCGGCAAGGACAGGCAGCCGCATCCGATACAGCCATCAAGGTTATCACGCAGCTTCATAAGCGTCTCGATTCGCTGATCCAGATGAGCGCGGAAGTCCGAGGAAATCGCCGCCCAATCCTCTTGCGTCGGGGTGCGCCCGCCCGGCAGTTTTTTCAGGTACTCGCGGATCTCCGGCAGGGAAAACCCGAACTGCTGCGCGATCATGATGAAGCTGAGCCGCCTGAGATCCGAGCGCAGGAACCGCCGCTGCCCGCCCGCATTGCGCCAGGGCTCTACCAGACCCTGCGCCTCGTAATACCGGATGGCAGAGACGGCCAGCCCGGTGCGCTCTGCCAGATAGCCAATCGAAACACCTGCGGATTTTGCCATGTCGGATCCCTTCCCTGACGTGATGAGAAATACCTTGATCTAAAGTTAGGTTTAGAAATTACACAGGATGCAGAGATTATCAAAGGAGATTCGAAATGACCGCCATTCTTGAACACGCGAACCTCTGCGTCAGCGATCCCCATGCCACCGCCGCCTGGATGGAAAAGGTCTTTGGCTGGCGGATCCGCTGGCAGGGTCCGGCAATCCACGGCGGCCTTTCGGTCCACGTCGGCAGCAAGGACAGCTATCTTGCGCTTTATACGCCACCGGAAGACCTGGGTGATCCGCTGCCCCGCTATGCCAACAAGGGAACGCTCAACCATCTGGCGCTGATCGTCGAGGATCTGGACAGCGCCGAGGAGGCGGTTCGGGAGGTCGGCTTCACGCCGATGAACCACGCCGATTACGAACCCGGACGACGGTTCTATTTCTTGGATGGAGAGGGGGTGGAATATGAGCTTGTTTAATATGATTGAGTTGTTGGGGATCGACGCACACAGGCGGCCCCGGGGCAGGCACACCACGCGGTTCCACGGCGATCAGGCCGAGGCACAGTTCTGGCGCATCGAAGCGCATCTGCCGGTGCCGGACCCGCTGCCACCGCGACATATCAAGCGGCGATAAATCCCGCAGCAAGTCCCGGTCCCTGCAGCAAAACTCTGCCCGTGGCCGCAGGTCCCCCTTGCATTTGGCCCCGCGATTGGGTCAGGTAAATGCCAACACGAATAAATGCCCCGTCGCACCTGCGGCGGGGCTGTCACGTTCAAAAGACCCGTAGCACATGCACGGCACGACCAGACGAAAGCGGAGCAGACCATGGAAAAGATCCCGATGACGCCGACGGGCTTTCAGGCCCTCGAAGCGGAACTCAAAAACCTGAAATCCGTCGAGCGCCCGGCCATCATCCAGGCCATCGCCGAAGCCCGCGAGCTCGGCGATTTGTCGGAGAATGCCGAATACCATTCGGCGCGCGAAAAACAGTCCTTCATCGAAGGCCGCATCAAGGAACTCGAAGGCATTCTTAGCCTCGCCGATGTGATCGATCCGGCGAAACTGTCGGGGTCTGTGAAATTCGGCGCCAAGGTCACCGTGGTGGATGAAGACACCGACGAGGAAAAGACTTGGCAGATCGTCGGCGAGCACGAGGCCAATATCGAAGCAGGCCTGCTGAACATCAAATCACCGATTGCCCGGGCCTTGATCGGCAAGGAAGAAGGCGACAGTGTGGAGGTACGCACCCCCGGCGGGGAGCGCGCTTATGAGATTTTGCAAATCGTTTATTCCTGACAAGACAGAACCCATCCGCCATGACCGCACCGGATCCCGCCTCAAAGACCGCCCATAACCAGCCGCTCGGCACGTTCGAGCGCCCCTCGGCCACGGGATTGGGCGGCGCCGAGATGGGGGCGATCGTGCTGGGCTGCATCTGGCTTTTGGCGGTTCTGGCGGCCTACCTTCTGGCTCCTGCTGAAACGGACGGTGCCGATGGCTGGACCGGCTGGGTGCAGACGGCGCTGGCCGTCTGCCTGCCGGTGATCCTGCTCTGGGGCGGCGCCATGGTGCTGCGGTCGATCCGGATCATGCGCGAGGAAACCCTGCGCCTGCAATCGGCCATCGACGGGCTGCGGCACAGCTACCTGACCCACGCCCAGCAGGCCACGGCGGTGGCGGAGCCTTCGGTCACCAAGAAGCTCGAGGAAATCGCCGAGGCGACGCGCAAGACCGAAAGCGCACTGGCCACTTTCCAGAGCAGCCGCCGCAACCCGCCGCGCCCGGCGATCCCCGCCGAAGCCGCCCAGATGGCCGCAGCGGATCAGGGTACGCTGGCCCTTGGCACCTCCTCGGAAGACATGTCGCCGCCGCTGCCGGTGGACCAATTCATCCGCGCGCTCAATTTCCCAGAAACCGCAGAGGACGAAGAAGGCTTCTCGGCCCTGCGCGCCGCGCTTAAGGACCGCAAGGCCTCGCAGGTGATCCAGGCGGCGCAGGACGTTCTAACCCTGCTCAGCCAGGACGGCATCTATATGGACGATCTGCGCCCGGACATGGCGCGCCCCGAAATCTGGCGCCAGTTCGCCCAGGGCGCCCGCGGTCGCGCCGTGGCGGCGCTTGGCGGGGTGCGGGACCGGACATCGCTGGCCCTGACAGCCGCGCGGATGAAACAGGATCCGATCTTCCGCGATGCCGCGCATCACTTCCTGCGCCGGTTCGACCAGATGTTCACCGAATTTGAGACCGAAGCCAACGACAGCGAAATCTCCGCTCTTGGCGACACCCGCACCGCGCGCGCCTTCATGCTGGTGGGCCGCGTCGCGGGCACCTTCGACTGATCTTCAGCGGGCGGGCGCACAGCTCCCGTCTTTACAGCTTTCGGCAAGGGGACACCCGCGCGGGGTACGGCGCGGGTGTCACCATCCCGCGCCCTGCACCGCAGGGCGCCCGGCCCAACCGCGAAGGTCATTGCCTGCAATGATACTGAATGGGCGGGAGCACCCCGCTCCACAGACACCAGCCTAAAGGGAAAAACTGCCATAGGGCAGGAAACGCACCGGATCGCCGGGCCGGATATGCGCCGCATCCTCGCCAATCTCGACCAGCCCTTCGGCCCAGCTGAGGCCGCTGATCCGGCCAGAGCCTTCGGATTTGAACACTTCGACGCGCCCCTGCCGGATACGGGCGCGCAGGTATTCCCGCCGTCCCGGTTTCTTGCGCTTCTCAAACCCGGCAGGCACATCGAACCCCTGCGGTTCCTGCCACCCGGCCCCCGCCATCACCCCGATGGCAGGGCGCGCAAAGATCAACGTACAGACCAGCGCCGCCACCGGATTGCCCGGCAGGCCAAAGACCGGCATTCCCTGCCACATCCCCAGCGCCAGCGGACGGCCGGGTTTAAGGGCAATGCGCCATTCCTGCATGGCGCCTGCCTCGCGCAAGAGGGCCGAGACATGATCTTCATCCCCCGCCGAGGCACCGCCGCTGGTCAGGATCACGTCCGCCTGTGACGCCGCGCCGTCCAGCCGCGCCCGCAGCGTAGCGCGATCATCACCGACGCGTCCCAGATCCACGGCAATCACGCCCAACTGCCGCAGCAACGCCAGCAGCATCGGCCGGTTGGCATCATAGATCTGCCCCAGCCCGGCAGGCGCACCCGGATCGCGCAGTTCATCGCCGGTGGAAAGCACTCCAACGCGCAAGGGCTGCCGAAGTGGCAATGTGTCGTTTCCCGTCGCCGCGGCGAGCGCCAGATCGGCAGGTGTCACCACCCGCCCCGCACTCAGAATCACATCTCCGGCCGCCACATCCTCACCGGCGCGGCGGGTATTGGCGCCCTGTTTCAGCGGCCCGTGAAAGGCGATCTGACTGCCATCCGTGGTCACGTCTTCTTCCAGGATAACGGTATCGACGCCTTCGGGCAGAGCGGCCCCGGTCAGGATACGAATGGCCTGCCCCGCAGGCACCACGCCGTCAAAGGGCACCCCCGCCGCCGCACGCCCGGCGACCAGATCCATGACCTGTGCCCCTTCGGCTATGGGACCGGCAAAGCCATAGCCATCCACTGCGGTATTGGGCTGCGGCGGGTTCGATCGCTGCGCCACCACATCTGCGGCCAGCACCCGCCCCACAGCCTGATCCAGCGGCAGGCTCTCCACGCCAGTCACCGGCCCCAGCCGCTGCCGCAGCAGCGCCAGCGCATCCTCGACCGGGGTCCAGTTCACGCCCGCCGGCAAGGCAAAGCAATCATCGCGCAGCGGCGGCGGCTTCAGGGTCATCTCGACTCCACTCCAAGGATCCAGCCCTCTTCGGGGGTGGTAATATCCAGCATTCTGTTCAGTTCTGCCACAGGGCGGCGGGCAAGTTCCAGAGCCACCTGCTGCACCTGCCAGGCATCCTTGATCATACCAGCAGGCGGCGTAGGAACCGTCAGCGAGGGCCAGATCTCCACCAGCGCCACCGCCCTGTCCAGCGCCTCAAACGGCCACGCGGCCACATGCGGCGCAAAGCGGCGGCGCAACCGGGACAGCACCGGCAATCCCATCATCACCTGACCACCGACAGAACCTGCGCCAGCCATCTGCCAGCAGGTGAAGGCGCCCGGCGCCAGATGTTCGACCGCGCGCCGATCCGGAAAAGGGTTCTGATAGCTACGCTTGGTGCGCGGCAGCCCGTCGATATTGCGCTTCAGCGCATTGACCCAGAAAGGCCCCTGCCCGCCAAAGCGGCGGTTGATTTCGCCCGCCAGATCAAAACGGTTGTTTGCCCTGGGGCTGTCTTCGATCCGCGCCTCGAACCAATCCCAGAGCGCCAGAGGATCGCTCTGCCCGGTCAGCGCCGGGCCAAAGCCTGCGGGATAGCCAAAGGGAAAATCAAATCCGATGCAAAGCCGTTGATCCCGGCTCAGCGCCAATTCCACCTGATCGCAGAGCCAGCCTTCGACCAGCTGGCGATTGCGGAAATAAAGCGGGTCTTCTGCGCCGTCCCGGCCCGCCAGACAGGCCCAAATCGCATCGCGGCGTGGACGCGGTCCGGCATCGTTGCCGCCGGACCAATCCACCATCACGAAGGTGTCAAACGGCCTCACAAGCCCAGTTCACCTGCGATGAAATCGGCAATCGCCACGGTATCGTCCAGATCGAACACGGGCCGATCCAGATTGAGGGAAATATCGCTGGCCACGGCCCGGATCGATTGATCCCCCGGCGCGATCAGCGGATTGCCCGCATCGGTGCGATAGGCCTCGATCTTGGGATGCGGTTCGCGTTTGAAGCCCTCGACAAGAACCAGATCCACCGGATTGAGTCGCGACAGCAGATCAATAAAGGACGGCTCTTCCGCATCGCGCAATTCCTGCATGATCGCCACCCGGTTGGGCGAGGCCAGAAGAACCTCCGAGGCGCCCGCGCTGCGATGGCGGTGGCTGTCGGTGCCGGGTTGATCGACATCGGTGCTGTGATGGGCGTGTTTCAGGGTCGAAACGCTCAGGCCGCGAGCACAGAATTCAGCCACCAGCCGCTCCATCAGGCCTGTCTTGCCGGCGTTTTTCCAGCCGGTTACTCCGTAAATTTTCATACTATACCGTGCTTACGCCAAAACCCGAAATTTTTCGTGAGTGACGACCCTGAAGCTATCTGACACTTGGTTTCGGAAGGTTTCCCACTGGTTGGGCAGGGTCTCCCGAAAGAACTTCAGGATCGCATC